>JAYEFV010000258.1:0-12238 GCA_034658755.1 Thermodesulfobacteriota bacterium
CAGCTGATGTTTGAGGCTTCCGACTCTCCTCTTGAAGATTTTATGGATAGTGATATCATGTCCGTTAACACCGCTCTGGGCAATGAGAATGTAAAAATTTTGATCGACCGGCACCATTTACAAACAATCCCGGTTATCGACAATACCAATAGACTTGTGGGAATTGTCAAAGCAGATCAAGTGATTCACCTGGCTAAAAAAGAGACCGCTAAAACCGTTACCCATGCACCGGCGCACAGTGAACCCGCTGAACCCGTTACCCACGCACCGGCACCGGCTCCAAAAGCTGCAACGGAAAAACCCGAACATCCCATCCCCTCCCCTCATGAGAAAACGGCAGTCCCCGGCCATGCAGCCCCAACGCATGGGTTTGCAGAAGTTGCAGAAACCAAACCCAGACCAAAAGGGGTAGCTTTTGTAGAAGCAACAATAAAGCCGCTATCTTATGAACTCAATGAAAGACTCTGGGGATGGCGAGTCAATGATATTATTGACTTTACCGACAATGTCAACAGTTTTCAGCTGGGCGTTCTGGAAGTCACCCGGAGAACCGCTGTTGTCCTGACCGAGCGCATATCCCGTACAGGGACCACCGCAGCATTTGACAGAAATCTTGAACGCGCCATGAACTGGTTTATGATCAAATCGGACAGATACTGGTTCCCGTCTCCGGAATCAAAATACAAGGCTGGTCTTGACGAACTCAGGCACTACAAGGAAAAGCTTGAAAAAGGAGAAGCCAACTTTCATACCCGAACCGACAATTTAATCCCGTTGCTTATGGCTTATGAAGATCTGCTGGGGAGCTGTGAAGAAAATCTGGTCAAAACTAAAGAGGATGACGGAAGTCCGGTAAGTTTTTTTAAAGCGGATGATTACTTTTATTATGCCCAGGGCGTTGCAAGTTCAATGCATTCGGTTCTGGAAGCGGTTCTTGAAGATTTTCTGATTACCGTGGAATCCCGGAGGGGAGCCGAAGTTCTTCATCATGCAATCGCATCGTGTCACCATGCCGCAGAAATCGATCCCTGGTTGATTACCAACAGCAGCTTAAGCGGAATCTTGGCAAACCATCGTGCCAACCTGGCTGCACCCATGAGCCACGCCCGGTTTTATATCAGCGTTTTAATCAAAACGCTCTCCACATAAAATTGCAAAATAACTTATAACCGTTCAAAGGTTCAATGGTTCAGGGTTCAGAAATTGTAGGTTCACCTCACAAATCTGAACCATGCACAATATTTTATAAGGATTCGATTCGGGAACAAGCTCGAAGTTTGTTCGTTTTCATGAATATGGAAAACGATCTTGCACCATAACTCTTCACGGTTCAAGGCCATTAACCCTGAACCTCTGAACCGTGAACGGCTACAACGACCTTATATAAACAGGGAAGCAACGGTGTCTATATACAGCATGCCTTTGGATGTCAGCGCGCACCGTCTTTGAGAAAGTTCTATAAGTCCTCTTGCTTCAAGCACGGCGATGATCTCCTCGAACATTGTTTTAAAGTTTAAGCCAAACTTTTTATCAAAAACATCGATTAAAATACCCTTTGTCTGTCTCAGCCCCAGGTAAATAGCCTCTATCCTGAACTGTTCCATACTGAGTTGTTCCTCTCCGGCAAGGGGAAGTTTCTCAGCATCAAGATCCTGTATATATTTTTCCACATCCGCACAATTCCAGTATCGTTTCGGCTCCAGAAATGAATGGGCCGAAGGTCCGAGCCCGATGTACGGTGCGAATTTCCAATATTTCATATTGTGCCGAGACCGGTTAAGCTCGGCACCTTTGAGGCCAAAGCTGCCCACGCTTCCGCGTGCAAAATTTGATATCTCGTACTGAACATAGCCATGGTCGCTTAAAAATTCCAAGGTGGTCTCAAACAACTCGCATACCTGAGGCTCAGCCAAAGGCTTAAGGCGACCTTCTTGACGGTCTCTGTATAGAGGAGTGCCCGGTTCAAAGGAAAGTATATAGCATGAAAGATGTTGGGGCTCAGACTCAACCGCAAGTTTCAAGTCCATGAGCCACGATTTTTTTGTCTGGTTCGGAATGCCGTAAATCAGATCTAGACCGATGTTTTCAAACCCGGCCTTTTGCGCCCAATTTACTGCAACGTGGGCATCGCGGGCCGAATGGATACGCCCGAGAAAATGAAGATTTACGGGATCAAACGATTGAACCCCGATGTTTATTCGATTGACACCGGCATGTTGACACCCCTCGAATTTTTTCAAACTAACGGTGCCGGGATTTACTTCCAGGGTAATTTCAGCATGGGGAAGAATTTCATAGGATTCACGGGCAGTCCCAATGATTTTTCCGATTGTTTTTGCGTCCAGAACCGATGGTGTGCCGCCGCCCATATATAGGGTGTCAAACGTTAAACTTGGGTATCTGGTAATGCGCATTTCAGAGACTAAGGCATCCATAAATGCAGGATGTAATGACGTATCGGTTATGGAATAAAAATCACAATATGGACATTTTTTAAGGCAAAAAGGGATATGGATGTATAACCCGGCATCCATATCAGCTTTTTACATCCTCTGCCAGCTTCATCCCCAAATCCAGAGCCTTTCGGTTCATCTCCAGGAAACCGGAGGGAATCCGGTCTTTTAAAACTTTCATGATCGATTCGGCTTTGACAAGATCTGTCATGCGGATTACTGCACCAAGCATGCAGATATTAAACACAATGGGGTTGCCGATTTCTTCCATCACTGTCTGGTATACGGGAAGCTCTTTCTGCTGTGCATCGACTTTCCTCTGAATCTTGACATAGCGGGTATCCGTAATCAAAAGCCCGCCGGGACGTATGATGGGATAAAATTTAATATAGGCTTCCTGGGTGAGGCAGACCAGCACATTAGGCTGGATCACCTTGGGATAATGGATTTCAGAATCGGAAATGATAACATCAGATCGTGTGGCCCCTCCCCTGGCTGCCGGTCCATAGACTTGTGATTGAACCGCAATCATGTTTTCATAAAGCACGGCCGCCTCGGCCAGTATGATGGCAGCGGTAATAACCCCCTGCCCGCCTGAGCCTGACAATACCAACCTACATTTTTCCATGATTACCTCTTTGATTCCATAAAAACCCAAAATCCTCATCAATTGTTATCGAAAATGGCTATTGCAGAATTTAGTTAAAACGTATCTGAATCGGCCGAAGCTATTAAGCTCTTTCTTTCATGGCCCTTTCGATGATTTTATCGTACTCCCTACAGTATTCCAGCATCTCTTTTTCTACAAAAACACCCCGTTCAATAAGGTCGGGATTTTCCTTTTTGGCCTTGGATCCGACCGGTGTGGTATTATTTTTGTAATATTCCATCATATCAGCCGCAGTTCCTTTTCGGTTTTTTCTTCCAAAATAGGTGGGACACTGAGATAATACTTCCACCACTGAAAATCCCTCGTGCAAAATAGCCTGTTTTAATATCTTGGTCAGCTGCTGAACATGATAGGTGGTACTGCGGGCCACAAAAGAAGCGCCTGCGGCCGTTGCCAGTTCTACCGTATCAAAAGCGTAATCTATATTTGTATATGGCGCCGTTGTTGCCAGGGTTCCATACCCCGACAACGGAGAATACTGCCCGCCGGTCATACCGTAGATGCGATTATTCATGACAATAGCGGTCATATCAATATTTCGCCGGGCCGAGTGGATAAAGTGATTCCCGCCAATGGCCAGGGCATCGCCGTCTCCCATGGGAACGATCAGGTTCAGCTCCGGACGACTCATTTTAACGCCGGTGGCAAAGGCCAGGGCACGACCGTGAATGGTGTGAAGGGTGTGAAAGTCAACATATCCCGAGATCCGGGACGAACATCCGATCCCTGAAACCACCACAATTTCATTTTTGCTCATTCCCAGTTTTTCTATGGCTCTTAAAAGACTGTTCAGCACGATCCCGTGTCCGCACCCCGGACACCATATATGCGGAAAAAATCTTTCTCTGATATAACCCTTTATTGCCATGAATCACACTCCTTTTCCCTGGATAACCCGCAGTATATCCCTGATATCCTTAGGGGTTATGAAAACACCGTCAATGCGATTTGCTATAAACACCCTCTCGGGCCGTTCCACGGCCCGTTTCACTTCTCGCAGAATCTGTCCCATGTTCATCTCAACAACCACAATATGTTTTGCATTTACACATTTCTCATTAACAATATCATGGGGAAACGGCCACAGCGTCTGAAGTTCCAGAAGACCGAGCTTTTCCCCCCTGGGTCTGAGGTATTCCACCACATTCCGTGCCGAACGGGCCGATGATCCGTAAGAAATCAGAATGCATTTGGCATCTTTTAGGTAATACTCTTTGAACCGGGCAATTTGATTCACATTGTTCCGAATCTTATCCACCAAATGGCGAATAAGATCATGGACCACCTCGGGATTGTCCGACGGAAATCCCCACATGTCATGAAACAAACCGGTCACATTGTATCGGTGAACACCGCCAAAATCAGACATGGGAAGACGACCGTCTTCCCTTGGCAGATAGGGATGATAGTCCACACCTTCTCTTACGGATGTCCTGAGTCTTTCCACTAACGGCAGTTCTCCTTGTTTGGGCAGCACAAGCCGTTCCCGCATGTGTCCCACGACTTCGTCATACAGAAGGATAACCGGGGTTCTGTAAGTTTCCGAAATATTGAAGGCATCCACGGTGGTCTGAAACACATCCTGGTGGTTGGATGCGGTAATCGTAACAATGGCATGGTCCCCATGGGTTCCCCAGCGGGCCTGATACACATCCCCCTGGCTCACGTGGGTGGGGATGCCTGTTGAAGGTCCGCCCCGTTGCACATTGACAATCACACAAGGGATTTCCGTCATGATCGCATATCCCAGGGCCTCCTGCATAAGTGAAAAACCGGGGCCGCTTGTGGCAGTCATAACCTTGCTCCCGGTAAGGGATGCCCCAATAATAGCGCCCATGGAAGCAATCTCGTCTTCCATCTGAATAAACTTGCCCCCTTTTTGGGGCAAACGGTATGACAGGAGTTCGGCAATTTCGGTAGAAGGTGTTATAGGATAACCTGCAAAAAAATCGAGGCCTGCATACAGGGCCCCTTCAACACATGCTTCATTACCCTGAATAAATTTTATGTTCTGGTTTTTCATAATAAACCTATTCTGTTTCTATTTCGATGGCAAGATCAGGACAACGAAGTTCGCACATTTTGCAACAAATACAATCCTCCCGACGCGCGGCAACCACCTTGTCCTCTTCATCAAGTTCCAGTACATTCTTTGGGCAAAAATGGACACATATGCCGCACCCTTTGCACCATTCCCGGTCTATTACATGCGCTTTTAACTTAGGTTTTGCCATGCATATTCCCTCTCAATTTTTTCTAACGCTTTATATTATACATTCTTTAATTGGTTATTTTCTTAACCTCTAAATATCAAGTAAATATGGGAATTATAACTTTTCCATACTTGATGAACTCGTAAAAAGTCCGATTTAGACGGTTTCGTAAAAAGTTCAAATTCAAGGCGTGCAAATTTTGTAATCATGAGGCGTACTTTTCGTACGTTGAATGATTGCGAAATGCAGCACAACGCAGAAGTTGGACTTTTTACGAGACCGTCATACTTAAGCCGGACGTTTAATCAACACTCCGGCATTTGGTATTGCTGCTATGGATCCGTTCGATTGTGTCACATGCATTTTTACCCGGTCCATGGAAATTTTCTCAACACCCATGGTTTCACAGACAGAATCATTCAATTTTGTTACCAATAAAATTTTGATTCGCTGTAATTTTGACATCATGGAAAGTGCGGTGCCGCCGTTTCCTTCATAATTTTCCGATAGTTTATTGAATGCCCTCTCCCAATCGCCGATTTTAAACCATGGCAAAAAAGTTTTTGACCCCACGCCGTCAAAACATTGTGCCAGAACAATCAACCTGCCGCCGTCACGAACAAATTTTGCTGCATTATCTATGGCCTTATGGCTTTGAATAAAGTTGATATCTTTTGGATATCCGCCGCAGGACGCGATGACCAGATCATATACCCGCGTACACACAATCTCACAATTTTTTCCATGTTCGGCACAAGCCTTCCGAAAATGATCGGTTCCAGCGCCCGGTAATAAATCACAAACATTTCCCAAACTATCAAGAATTCCATGGACGGCCAAATCGGCAGGGAGAAATGTTTCATATTCCGCTAAATCCTCTGCCAGCGGATTTTTGTCCAATACTCCTGATTGACATAAAGGAGAAAGGGTGTGACGCTCTGAATCCAAAAACAGCCCGTGGTTGTGATATATGGCTTCTCTCTGGCCCAACCCCGGGAAAATCATTTTTCGCCCGCCACCGTATCCCGCAAAATAATGGTGTGAAATAGCGCCGAAAGTTATAAGAAAATCGGCTTCAAGAATATCGCGCCGAATAAGCACTGGAGTGTCGCGCGAGGTCTTTCCCAGATTTACAAAACAATTATTATCCAGACAATCGTGATGGATAAACCGTACTTTCTTATAGGTATCACCGTAGGCTGCAAGACACTTTTTATCGGTCTGGCGACGGTGAGTACCGTATGCGATAAACACGGTAATTCCATCCCATAGTGCTCCAAAGGTTTCCAGCGTATCGAGCAGCACCGGCAAAAATTCCGGATAACCGCACAACCGGGTTTTATCCGCGAGCACCACGGCAACGTTTGTAAGATTTGGCTCCAACCGTTCAAGTGCATAGCGAATTTTTAAAGCAAATTCAGGTGCGGTTATTCTTGTTTCCGGTTCATTTACTTGAAAAATATCCGTCTGATCCGGAAGGACAAACGAAATTTTTCCGGTTCCATATTTAAAGATTGCGGATAATTTCCTCTGCAAATTCCGAGCATTTGACTTCAACTGCACCCTCCATCTGCCGCGCCAGATCATAGGTAACCCGCTTTTGTTCCACTGTTTTTACCAATCCTTCCCTCACACGGTCCGCAGCCTCTTTCCAGTCAAGATAGTCGAGCATCATGGTCCCGGAAAGGATCAAAGATCCGGGATTCACTTTATCCTGTCCCGCATATTTTGGAGCCGTACCATGGGTGGCCTCAAAAAGAGCATATCCGTCACCGATATTTGCTCCCGGCGCCAAACCGAGTCCTCCCACCATGGCAGACAGCGCATCGGACATATAGTCGCCGTTTAGATTGGGCATGGCCAGCACATCATACTCTGCGGGACGCAAAAGAATCTGCTGGAACATGGCATCTGCGATCCGATCCTTGATCACGATCTTGTCCCTAGGGATTTCTCCGTTATGTTTTTCCCACAGATCTTCTTCAGTAATGACCCGTTCACCGAATTCTTCCCGCGCAACTTGGTATCCCCAGGTTCGAAAAGCGCCTTCGGTAAACTTCATGATATTTCCTTTATGAACAAGGGTGACGCTTTCCTTTTTATGCTCAAGGGCATACTCAATGGCCATTCGCACCAGACGACGGGTTCCGAAGCGGCTGATGGGTTTCAACCCGATACCCGATCCGGCTCGAATTTCCCTTCCATCCTCGTTTTTTACCAGATCGATGATTTTTTTCGCCATTAAAGAATCCGCTTGCCATTCAAGTCCCATATAAACATCTTCGGTATTTTCTCTGAAAATTACCATGTCAACGTCCCAAGGCCTCAACATGGGGCTTGGAATGCCTGTAATATATTTTGTCGGCCGAACACATGCATAAAGGTCCAGCTCCTGCCGCAAACTTACATTTATACTCCGGATTCCTTCCCCCACCGGAGTCGTCAGAGGCCCTTTTATGGCAACGCGATGAATCCTGATCTTTTCCAGGGTTTCTTCCGGAAGCCAGGTTTGTGTCTGATTAAACGCTTTCTCACCGGCCAGAACTTCCAGCCACTGAATCTTTCGGTCACTACCGTAAGAACTCGACACCGCCGCATCCAGTACACGCCGGGCAGACCGCCAGATGTCCGGCCCAGTGCCGTCACCTTCGATAAAGGGAATAACCGGAAAATCAGGGACATTGAGTTTTCCATCATCCGAATAAGTAATTATTCCATTATCCTCTGTCATATATACTCCTTTTCTTTTTTTAAATAAACCTTTTCATCAACTCATCAATAACTTCATCCACATTTTCCCAAGTAACCCCAAATTGCAGGCAGGCCTTTTCAGCCTTTTTCAGCCTATGAGGGCGTTCCATATCGCTGATACATGAAAAGAATCCAAGCCTCCTTCCCACCTGATACACGCATTGTCGTTCGGGCTCCATTGCCAGAAATGTGCGAATAATTTCAAGCATACTTTCTTTATCCCGGGGCAGCGTGCCTTCCACGGTTTCAAAAAGGTTCAGAATGTGATCACTTTTTACAACGCTGGCAATACCGTTCAGTGCTTGAATCAAAAGCAAAATCTCTTTGGCCATCATAAGATCAGTGCCTTTTTCAAAACGACCGGCCTCCCAATCATCGAAAAGCTCCACACTGTTGGGAATCGCCAGGGTTCGAAGCCTTATGAAATCAGGATTGATACGGTTTAAGGCATCGGCTGTTTCCAGTGCATGGATTTTTGAATACTCTCTTCCCCCCAGTCCCGGCATTATATATTCGGAAAGTTCCATTTCGGCCTTTTTTACCTTGAGACCCGCCTTAACATGGGTTGCTTTGGTAACCCCTTTTTTAGCCATTTTGAGGACCTTGTCCGAGCCGGATTCAAGACCGATATGAATTCTGTTTAAGCCGGCATCCTTTATCTCCTTGAGATCACTATCTTTGATCCGGGCAATGGTATGGGACCGTGCATAGGATGTTATCCGCTGAACCCAGGGAAAGCGGTTTTTAAGATGTACCAAAATCTCTACAAGGTCGTACGGCTTTATAATCAGGCTGTTTGCATCCTGGATAAAAATAGAATTCATTCCGCCGGCAAACCAGTTCAAGGCGGCGTTGAAGGCCATAGGATCCGTTTGTTCAAAGCTTCCGGCTGCTTCACGCATCTCGGTTCGGCGAATACGGCCGTATTCGTCGGCCATATTCCGTATCATTTGAATAGACGTGTGAATGGCGTCAATATCCTTTATAACATGATCAACCGAACGAATGGAAAACCGCGATCCTTTATAAACGGGACAGAACGTACAGCGGTTCCATGGACAGTTGCGAGTGACACGGACCAGCAGGCTGTAAGCCTCGCTGGGCGGCCGTATGGGCCCCTGTTCAAATCCCTGGTATAATTCATCTGTTTTGCGTTCCCGGCTCATAATTAAAAATCCATCCTTGATGAACTCGTAAAAAGTCGAAAATCTCTTGAAATCGTCATTCCGGCGAAAGCCTGAATCCAGCAATTTCAATAAATTCTGGATGCCGGATCAAGTCCGGCATGACGGTGTTGGGACTTTTTACGAAGCCGTCATCCTTAACCATTCACGAATCGTTGTTAATCATTTACGTTTTACCATTCAATCATTTAATGATATACATAAAAGCCATGAAATCAAGACATATACTGGATACTTGATGCTGGATACCGGATATTGGGATTTAAAATTGAAAAAAACCGACCCAATAGTCAATTTTCAATAGTAAATCTCCAATTACCCAAGGTAAACGCATTTGATTTCAGTGCAGCGTAGCGGCGGCGTGTTTCTCTTGGAAACCGACTGACTGTTTGAAGGGCTTTAGCACGCGTTAGCCCGAGCCGAATGAAATTATGACTTAAAAAATCAATGGGATAATTTAGCGACGAATTGTTCTTAATAACTCTGACGCGGCTCGGGCTTACGGGTGCTTAAACACAAGTTTCAGTCGGTTGGAAAGAGATGCACGCCGTCGTGGAGCGTTCTCCTTGTATTGGGACTCAAATGCGTTTACCCTGTCCAATTACCATTACTCCTTTGACAAGAGGTAGCGATTTAGAATAGAATTGACAAGCTATCTTAAACGGAGTGTTTTAACTTTGAAGAAATTACGGATCACTATCATATTCATGCTGATTTTTGTGTTTTTCGTTGCAATAGCCGTATATGTGGATATCTTTAGGTACGCTGACAAACCCGCAAGTGCCGAAGCTGTAAAACAGGTTATAATTGTTAAACCCGGCCAGAAATTCAAGTCTCTTTCCGAAATACTGCATAAAAAAGGTGTTATTAATCATCCTGCTAAATTCAGGTTGTTTTCCCGCATTAAAGGCTATGATAAAAACATAAAAGCCGGAGAATATGTCCTTTCCTCTACCATGACACCGAAAATAATACTTGAAATCTTTGTCATCGGGAAGGTCCGTCTCCACAGGCTCACCATACCGGAAGGGTATAACCTGCGGCAGGTTGCACAGGTTGCATCCCGGGCAGGATTCGGAACCCAGGCAGATTTTTTTAAGGCCGCAACAAACGCCGATCTGGTACATTCCAAAGGAATTGATGCCCAAACCTTTGAGGGGTATCTTTTTCCTGACACCTATTATTTCACCAAAGACGCCACACCCGAAAAGATCATATCTTCAATGGTGAAACGTTTCTGGTCCGTGTTCAAGCCGGAATGGAAAAATCGAGCCAAAACCCTTGGATTTACAATTCACCAGGTGGTAACACTTGCATCGATTATCGAAAAGGAGACCGGTGCGGCCGTAGAACGACCCATTATCTCCTCGGTTTTTCAAAATCGTTTAAAGCGGAGAATACGTCTGGAAAGTGATCCCACGGTTATTTACGGCATAAAAGACTTTAACGGCAACATTACCCGAAGAGATCTTGCCGAAAATACACCTTACAACACTTATAGAATCAAAGGGCTCCCTCCGGGGCCCATTGCAAACGCCGGAACCAAGGCCATAGAAGCTGCCCTTTACCCGGCAGACACCCGGTTCCTCTTTTTTGTTTCAAAAAAAGACAACACGCACCAGTTTTCAACAAACATAAAAGATCACAACAGGGCCGTGCGAAAATATCAATTGCGCAAATAAAATCGTTTCACGATTTTATATAACGCGGCTACGCCGCTTAAAAACGGAAAAGATATAAATGACCGCATCTGAAGAAGCCACCAAAAGTATGCTGACAGATATACAAACTATCCGACGAAAGGTGTTTGAAACCGTCTCTGAATCTAAAAAAAAGCTGACTTACGGTGAACTGAAAAAAAGACTCTCCCAAAAATTTGCGGTGCCTAAAAAAGTGTTAAAAACGGCCATAAATGACCTGGTGGCAGATCGACAACTGGTCTATACTTATAATTTCGGCTGTTCGTTCCTGGAAAAATCCTTTAACAAACCGACCCGCATCTCAAAACGGGTTATTCTTAAACCGCCTGGGATGCGTTACACGCCCGAATCTGATGAGGTTGTCATTGTTATACCGCAAGGTGCGTCTTTCGGCTCGGGAGAACACCCCACCACCCGGCTGGCCGTCAGGGGAATAGAAGCGGCATTATCCGGAAAAAATTGTTTCGTAAAAACTAACCATACCCGGGCCCTGGATATTGGAACCGGTTCAGGAATTTTAGCAATAGCGGCAGTATCGTTAGGGGTAAAAAAGGCATTGGGGATTGACATCGATCCCTGTTCAAGGTCAGAAGCCGGAAAAAATATTATATTGAACAACATGGAAGATCAAATCCGGATCCTTGACCGTAACATAGAAAATATCAATGAAATATTTTCCCTGATAATAGCCAACCTCAGGTATCCAACCATTAAACGGCTTTGTTCTCACATTTCAAAAATAACAGAAAAACAGGGTATGGTTGTGGTTTCGGGAATCAAAACAGATGAAGTGACGGACATTTTGAATACGTTCACCCAGAAAGGCTTTAGCTGTACTTGGAAAGAATTTGAGAAAGATTGGGTAGGAATGGTATTTGCTCGTTAATTATAAAATCAAAAAAATCGGAGCGAGCTTGCTCTGAGATTAAAAGCGGAAATATGAATAAATCGTAAGGCCATTAACCGTGAACCCTGAACCTATGAACCGTGAACCCTGAACCTATGAACCGTGAACCCTGAACCTCTGAACCCTGATCTAATAATCAATTGTTAATTATTAATTATTAACCGTTGGTTATTAACTATTATTTCCTAAACCTTGAACCCTTACAAAATACCAGGGTACAAAAATGGATATAACAGCATTTTCAGAAGAGCAGTCGGCAGGCCAGCGGCTGATGGTGGGATTTGACGGAACCGAACTCAACCGTGACCTCAGATTCCTTATTAAAACTTTACATGTGGGCGGAATCATCCTTTTTGCAAG
>JAYEFV010000259.1:0-3114 GCA_034658755.1 Thermodesulfobacteriota bacterium
CGATCGATTTTCCCTTGAGTCCGGCCGCCTCAATAAGCTCGCCGGCAGTCTTTCCGGATACGGGATTTTTAAAAAAACATCCTGCACTGGGCAGACCTCTCGGCTGTCTTTGCCAGCGTGTTTCTAAAATTTTTTGGGCCTCTTTTTTCAGTTTTTCAGGGTCCGAAGGGTGCAGACGGAAACAGCCGTCTAATATTACCTGTTGCCCGCGATGAACATCTATTTGCTCTTTGTTCCATGAAATTTTCCTGTAAGCAAAATCTAGATTTTCTTTTTTAATTTTGCGCACCTGACCGGTGGGGAGCAGAATGCTTATTGATTCAAGGACACGTTCCATGGAACCATAGGATGTGCCTGCATTCATAATAATTCCTCCCCCAACCGTACCCGGAATGCCCATGGCAAAATTTATTCCTTCAAGTCCCCTCTTCAGGGCAAAGGAACAAAGTGTTTTCAATTGTGCACCCGCCATGGCAGTAACAATAATCTCATCGGCGTTGCCGTCTGTTTGAGAAATTGTATTCAGGCACTGTGTCAACACGATCACAATTCCGTTTATACCGCTGTCTTTGACCAGTAGATTTGTGCCGTTGCCGATAATCAGATAAGGGATTTTTTTGTGCCATGACCGTTTTACAAGAGCCTTTAAGGCCTCAATATTTTCCGGAGCAACAAAAGCTTGTGCCGGGCCGCCCACACGTAACGATGTATGTTTTGACATGGGCTCGTCAAATTTGACATTGTTGCCGAAACGGCTTTTAAGCCATTTTATTGAATCAGAATCCAGAGCCATAATTTACGTCTCGGAATTTCTACAATTCTTTCAGTACCATTTCCCCGACTTTCCAAACATCTCCTGCGCCCAGGGTTAGAAGAATATCTCCTGTGTTTAGGATTTTTATCAGATGTGAAACCGCTGTTTCGAAATCTTGAAAATAGACGGTTTCTTTGTGGCCATGACTTCGGATTCCTTCAAACAGAGCATGGCCTTCTACGCCATTTATCTTTTCTTCCCCGGCTGCATATATGGGAAGAACCACCAGCAGGTCGGACTGATAAAATGAAGTTGTGAAGTCATCAAAGAGCGCTTGGGCTCTGGTATAGCGGTGGGGCTGAAACACCACCACAACCCGCCTGTGGGGCCAGCTTTCCCTGACGGCTTGCAGCGTGGTTTTGATTTCCGTAGGATGATGACCATAGTCGTCCACAACGGTGACCCCTTTTTTTTCTCCTTTAATCTCCAGCCTGCGCTGAACACCTTCCACAGTTTGCAGAGCCGATTTTATAACATCAAATGAAATATTGAGTTCAATTCCAACTGCAATGCTTGCCAGAGCGTTATAAACATTATGCATGCCCGGAAGATTCAAAACGATTTCTCCGAGTTTTGTTCCAAGATGATAGACGTGAAACCTGCTTTTCAGTCCTTCAAAAACCACGTCTTTGGCCTGGAAATCGGCCTGAGTACTCATTCCGTAAGTTGTAAAACGTTTTTGGATGCTGGGGATAATATCCTGGATCGGCTCATTATCCAGACAAAGGACCGCCAGACCGTAAAAAGGTATTTTGTCAATAAAGCTTATAAAGACTTCTTTGATGGCGTTCAAATCTCGGTAAAAATCGAGATGCTCACGATCTATGTTGGTTACCACTGCTATGGTCGGAGAGATTTTCAGAAAAGAACCGTCACTTTCATCGGCTTCAGCCACAATATAGTCTCCCTCTCCAAGAAGAGCATTGGAATTTATGCTTTTGAGTTTTCCGCCGATAACCACCGTGGGATCAAGTCCTCCTTTACCCAGTACAGAAGCGATGATCGACGTGGTAGATGTTTTGCCGTGGGCGCCTGCAATGGCCACACTGTATTTTAAACGCATGAGCTCGGCAAGCATTTCGGCTCTGGGTATTACCGGGATTGACGCTTGACCGGCGGCGACAACCTCAGGGTTTCCGGGGTCGATGGCCGATGACGTTACCACAACATCCGCCCCGTGGATTTGCTCGGCAGAATGTCCTTTAAATATAATACCGCCAAGGTTTTCCAGGCGCCGGGTAATGTCTGAAATACTGCTGTCGGATCCCGACACCTTGTAGCCTATATTGAGGAGGAGTTCGGCAATTCCGCTCATCCCGATACCGCCGATTCCGACAAAATGGATATGGTATTTTTTAAGAAACATATGTTTTCGTCCAACGGGTTAAATGGTTCTATTTGGTTTAAATAATTAAACCCATTATTCCAATTGTGAGCACTTCGTTTCTCAGCATAAACTCAGCGAACTAACTTGTAGCAGTCATCAACAATAACTGCTGCCGCATCGGTACGACATAGGTCCTTTGCCCGGGATGCCATCTGACGAAGCATATCCGGGTTTGAGGCGTAAAAATTAATTCGCTCGGCAAGGGCTTTGCCGTTGAGATCTTTTTCAAGGATCATTTCGGCGGCCCCGACTTTTTCCAACGAACGGGCGTTTAAAAACTGGTGATTATCAGCAGCAAAAGGGAACGGTATGAAAATAGCGCCCTTTCCAATAGCTTTGATTTCCGCCACTGTTGTTGCTCCTGCCCGACATATGACAAGATCGGCTTTTTGATATTGCCGGTCCATATCATTGAAAAATGCCTGAACTCTACAGGACATACCATACAGTTCGTATGCATTTTTTACTCTTGTTTCATCATTGAGTCCGGTCTGATGAATAAAGAAAAACTTATCTTTGTCTTTGATCTTTTCTATGGCTTCCAAAAGAGCCATGTTTATGCTGTGAGCTCCCTGGCTTCCACCTATTATCAGGATCACAAAATGTTGCTTTTGCTTTGAATCGTCAATTCCGAAGCCTTTTTGACTCTTTGGGTATTGCAGAATTTCTCTGCGTACAGGGTTTCCGGTATAAAGAACTTTTTTAGGGCTTAAACCGGTTGGGATATCATCAAACGAAACATATACCCGGTCGGCAAGACGGGATAAAATTCGGTTTGTAATTCCCGGCAAAATATTCTGCTCATGAAGAACTATTTTAATGCCCAGAAGCCATGCTCCGACAAGCAGAGGGCCTGCGGAATATCCCCCCACACCAAGGACCAGATCCGGCCTGAAACGTTTCAGGATCATGA
>JAYEFV010000260.1:0-2175 GCA_034658755.1 Thermodesulfobacteriota bacterium
CCCGGCGACCCGACTTAGCCAGGATTTACTTACCTTCGTTTTAGAGATATTGGCCATATTTAATTTTAGTTAGAAATCTATAATTTAAGCCTTTTAAAATTTGTATGCAGTTTTTAGGTTTTACGTTTTTAAGGAATACGGGAAAATCAACTGATGAGTAAATATGCCATTGTATATGACGAAAAGTTAAAAGAGTACGACCTCGGTCATGTGCTTAAACAAGATAGGTATCAAAGTTTCGTTAATCTTTTTAAACAAAAATTAGGCCGTCATCCTGATTTCGAAATTGTTTCTCCTTCCTATGCTACGGAAAGTGATCTTAAACTCATACACCCCGAAGAGTATATTCGACGAATTGAGAAGTGTGAAAGCAAAGATCCTTACGATACCCCTCTTTCCCCTGGATTCGTGAGGGGCACAAAGCTTTTAGCAGGTGCTGGCAAACTTGCCGGTGAGCTGGTTCAATCCGGAAAATATGAAAAATCATTTGTTGTAGGAGGAGGTGTACAACATGCTACCAGGAATCATGAAAAAGGCTTTGGGGTTTTCAGCGATGTGGGTATCTGTGCTGAAAACTTAATGAGAAACTTTGGTGTAAACAGGATTTTGATTATAGACACCGATGCGCATGCGGGAGATGGTATTTATGAAATTTTTTCAACAGACTCACGTGTTTTATTTTTATCCATTCACCAGAATCCCCTGACGCTTTATCCCGGAAAAGGTTTTGTGGATGAGATTGGAGAGGGACATGGTATAGGCTATTCGGTGAATATACCTATGCCCCCTGGATCTGGTGATCATACCTATGAGTATGTGTTAAATGAGATTCTTATACCTATTGCCGAAGAATTTATTCCTGAAATCATATTGATGGTGGATGGAAGCGATCCTCACTTCACTGACAGGATAACGCAGATGGGATTGACGCTTGAAGGCATTAGATCTATAGGTTCTATTATTGGACAATTGGCTTCTAAGATATGTGACGGGAAAGTTATTGATTTCATTGGCTCTGGTTATAGCGATAGTCTACAGATTGTATCATTAGGATGGCTGGCTTCAATTGTGGGGGTTACAGGAATTCAAATAGAGTTAGAAGAACTGGAGCCCATTTCGCATGATATAAATCCAGACAAAGGATTAAAGGAAACTGTAAAGATTGTTAGGAAAGTAAAAAGTAAACTATCCAATTATTGGAAATGTTTTAGTTGAGAATAAGGGAATGGGGTCACTGTTGACCCATTCGAGGGGAATTGCGAATGGGGGTCTGGCCGTATAACTCTCTTAATGATATTACAACTAAAGCGTTTAAATTTTGTCTCAAACATGGCCTTAAAAAGGCATTTTTCTAGGGTGAAAAATATCCTTTTAAGGAAAGAAAAGCACACCCCCAGATGGCGAGAGCAAAACGACATTACCTCCCAATTCAAGTAATAATAGGGCTCGATTATGCGCTTCGTTGTACAAGAACATCACGCTCGACAACTCCACTACGATTTTCGCCTGGAGATAGATGGTGTCCTGAAATCATGGGCTATACCCAAAGGTCCATCTTTGAACCCAGCCGATAAGAGACTCGCAGTTATGGTGGATGACCATCTACTGGAGTACTTTAATTTTGAGGGGATTATTCCGGAAGGTCAATACGGATCTGGTGCGGTTGTTATCTGGGATTCAGGGACTTACAGTCTCCTTGAGGAAGATGATCCTATGGAAGCTCTTGAAAGCGGTAAGATAGTCATGGAACTCCATGGTAAAATCCTTAAAGGAGGTTTCACATTAGTCAAAATGAAAGGGCGTGGCGAAAAAAACTGGTTGCTGATTAAGAAAAAAGACAGCTATAGTCAAGTTAAATGGACTCTTCAAAAATCACTGACAGAGGAAAAGAAAAGCAGCCTGCGTGAAAGAAAACCACCATGTGACAAACAATAGCTCAGTAATTGACCAATCGATAAATTAATGGGTTTCCCATATTTGGAACCTTGGCGAACATTGTTGAGAGGAGAAACTCAAGGAGTATATTAATTTCAAAGAAAGGGGCTAATGCTCAAATAGTCGATAAGGCTGCATTCAAAGATGAGTGAAACCTAGGGGACATCCTTTAGTTTTACTGTTTACAAAGGGAATTCTCGGTAGTGCGAATTGAAGTCTTGTGCCAAGAAGCGGTGATGT
>JAYEFV010000260.1:2275-12189 GCA_034658755.1 Thermodesulfobacteriota bacterium
GCTCAAATAGTCGATAAGGCTGCATTCAAAGATGAGTGAAACCTAGGGGACATCCTTTAGTTTTACTGTTTACAAAGGGAATTCTCGGTAGTGCGAATTGAAGTCTTGTGCCAAGAAGCGGTGATGTGCCAATTACTACAGTGATGCGACGGCCGTTGACAGGAATATGGGGTAAGTATACCCTATAATTGCATAAATAACATGACCAAATGGGTTTAAAACTAATAATTACAAGCCGTTCGACTTTTGCAACGTTAAGGTATAGGCTAAATATATGGCAGAATTCAGAACACAAAAGGCCTTTTCCGAAGCCATAAGATATGTCTTCGGTGGAGCTACCTGAGCCCAAGCCGTCCTTCTGGCAACCCAGCGGCTTCTGGGTTTGGAAAACAGGAAGATACTAAAGGCAGCTACTGGACTGGGTGGTGGTATTGGGCATGAGGGAGATACCTGCGGTGCCCTTACCGGAGGGGTCTTATCTTTGGGTTTATATCACCTGGATAATGACTGCAACCGCCTATGGTCTGACTGTATTGAGTATTACCGAAGATTCAACACACGCTTTGGTAGCAGCAAATGCAGGGATATTACCGGCATAAAATTTAAAGAAGGCTATGACATCAGGCGGTTTTTGCTAAAAGGAATGAGATGCCTCAGACTTGTCTACACCTCAATAGAATCTATCTTTGACATTGTTGAAATGGCTGAGAGGAAATCCCCTTCAAAAGGCACATATCAGGTAAGGCCTCCTTTTGACATAAAAAAGTTTCATTGCGCCGGTACTGTCCTGTTACACATTGAATCCCGGCTTAACCTTAACATGGGTCCCATTTCAAGAATTGCCAGGGGATTTTCCGGGGGTATCGCATTCCAGGGTGATATTTGTGGCGCTTTTATGGGTGGAGTTCTGGCGCTGGGCATAATGTATGGAACGGATCCACGGAGGACACAGCACAGCAGGGTCTTTAGAGCAGGGCTGGTGGCCATGAAAGAAGGGAGCAGGGTTTTTCAAAATGAGCATCTTCATCCATCTTTTAAAACCAGCTTGCGTGTGGGCATGCTCTACAAGAAATTCGTATCGCAATTTGGCAGCGTGGATTGTATTGACATTTTGGGTAAAGTTTCCCGGTCGAAAAACATGGACTCTTGTGAAGAAGTTGCCCGGAGCGCCGCTCAATTAGCATTGGATCTCATGTCCGTCAAAACTTTTACTTTTGAGGCAGCTAAGTGAAAGTGTCAGAAAGAAACATAAAAGAAGATATCAGTGATTGGGTTCAAACCTTGATCCTTGATTAAAATGAAGATGCCGGAGAGAATAAAGCTCTTTGCGGTTAATCTTTGTGCTTCTATTATTCATGATTCAATCCTACTTATTGGGAAATTCAAACGGACCAATATCAAAAAGACACTTTTTGAGATATTTTCATACAACGACGTTTGGTAGAATTAAAACAGCTCCGTTATTATTATGTTTCCTGTTAGTGGGCTATTGGTGAAATATCATAAAACAACAAGTACCAGATTTTTTCACCCTGGTGAGTCTGTTCGGACTTAACAAAATCTGTATATTTGAAATTACCTTTTACATTGCCATACACCCTTTTGAATACAAACAAACTTTCCCATTAATTTTGTTCAATATATAACTTTGTTCATTTTTTAATGAACTAATATATATCTTGAACATAAACGGACTTTAATGGGTCGGAATAATATTATTATATTGATATAAATTATTTTATTGACATATGTTCATTATTTAGATATGTTCATTAAAAATGGACAATATCGTTTATTGAACAAAAAGGCCCTGTGAATATGCAAAAGAGAGAGAAAAACATAGTTGAAGAGGCTTTGAGGATATTTGAAAAAACGACCGGCTTCGAAGCGTACCTCCAAGCTGAATATCTAAACAACGCAATATACCCGGATGGTTTAGTTCGAATCGCTCACCAGAATATGCAATGGCATTTTGCTGTTGAGGTAAAAGCAAGAGTGACCCGTGCAACAGTAGGCATAAAACAATTGGACCTGTTTAATCGTGAGGAAAAAACCATGCTCGTCACTGAATATGTGACACCCCCGATTGCCGACCTATTAAAAGATCTGAATATCTATTTCATTGACACTGCCGGAAATGCATACATCAATGAGCCTCCGCTCTATGTTTTTATTAAGGGAAACAAACCTGATTTAACTCTGAAGGCAGAACCCCAGAAACGCCTGTTCAAGCCAGGCGGTTTGAGGGCTGTTTTTGTCCTGCTGAATAATCCCGGAATGATCAATGAACCGTATCGTGATATTGCCAAGGCGGCAGGTGTTGCTCTGGGAACGATAGGTTGGATCATCAAGGATTTAAAAGAAACGGGTTTTTGCATTGAAATTGGCAAACACAACCGAAAGCTGATGAATTTGGAAAACCTGTTTAAACGTTGGGTTGAGGCTTATCCAGAACAGCTACGGCCCAAGCTTATAAGAGAAAGGTTCGAAACGACTCACCATAATTGGTGGCAAGAGATTAATATAAAAGAGCATGGCGCCTGTTGGGGCGGTGAAGTTGCAGAAGCTATTTTAACGGGCTATTTAAAACCGGTCAAAGTCACTATTTACACAAATGAACCGTTTGGAAAATTGGTGCTGAAGCATAAACTAATAAAAGCAGGACAAGGTAACATTGAGATACTAACACCATTTTGGAATTTTAAATACGATCTTGGAGACCGAGATGTCGTACCTCCGCTCTTGGTTTATGCAGATTTGATGGCTACTGGTGATCCCAGAAATATAGAAGCAGCAAGAATAATATATGAAAAATACCTCAATAGACTTATCAGGGAAAATTAGTGAAACAACTGTTTCAATTCTGATAGAGATAGAAAAAATCGCCGTAAAACTAGATTTCCCTTTTTTCGTTGTCGGTGCTACTGCCCGCGATTTCATTCTCGAACATCAATTTGATATCAAACCTTCAAGAGCAACTATCGATATTGACATCGGCGTAATTGTTTCGGGATGGGATCAATTCGAATTGTTGAAAGATGAACTGCTCAGTTTGCGCGAATTTAGCCTTTCGAAACAAAAGCAACGCTTAATTTATGAAGACAAATTCCCTATAGACATTATACCTTTCGGAACGATTGCAAATGAGGACGGTTCAATTACATGGCCTCCAGACCATGAGAATCGTATGAGTATCCCAGGCTTTCAGGAATGCTATCAACATGCAATATCAATTAAACTCGTTGGGCTGGGATCAAACCTTGATCATTGATTATCAGCCTTCGCTGTAAGCTTCGGCCCGACAAGAAAGACGTATAAAATACGGGTAAGCGTTCACAGGTTCCCCGGTGAAATGGGCATTGCCTTTCACTCCAGTAAATTTCACTGGGCAGGCAAGGTTTATATCAAAGGAGACAAGATACGACAAGAAATTTTGAAAGAAGATGAGAAACAAGTGATGATCTTACGATTGGATAAAGGGGTTACATGGACTCTGATGCCGGAGGCTAAGATGTACATGGAAATACCAGGTATGGGGAAGGAAGCAAGTGATCCTGAAATAGAGAAAAAAATTAAGGATATGGCCGAAAAAAAATCTTTGGGAAAAGAAAAGGTCAGCGGGTATGTTTGTGAGAAATATCAGTATATCTATCATGATAAATCTTTAGGTATTTTGACCCAGTGGCTTTCGAAAAAGCTCAACTACCCCATCAAAACAGAGTATAAGGCATCAGCATATTATATGCTCACAGAGTACAAAGATATAAAAGAGGAAAGGATTCCTTTTAAGGAAAGAAAAGAAACGGGGCGTTTTGGGAAGACCGTTATCATGCAACTGCTGTATCAAGTAACCGCTATCTTATTCAGTGCATTGTATATATTGAATTGAAATCAAACAAAAGATTACAGGAGAGGAGGCTCAGGCATTTCTTTACAATGAAGAATTGCCTGATTCCTTGATGGAGAAATTGAAAGATTACCTGGTTCCCGAAAGAAATGGTTGATTCCGGTTGCCGGTTACTGGTTTCCGGATGCTCGATAGCCTCTCGGGCTGGATAAGTCAGCGTTATACCTCAATTGAGCAGTCGATCAACCACCCGAACAGTGTTTAAATGAATCTCCACCGTATCGTTGATATTGGGGGCATAACCTCCTCCCAGAACAACAGCGATGGGAATTCCCCGATCAGAACACAGCCTCAGGACGTAAGCATCACGATCCATCAGACCCTGCTTGGTAAGTAAAAAGCCGCCTAGACGATCCTCTTTAAACGGGTCTGCTCCGGCAAGGTAAATAACAAGGTCGGGCCGATGATTCTTTATCAGGTCCGGCAGTACCTTGAGTTGCTCCAGATAGTTCTCATCGTCCACCCGCATGCTCCCGGGAAGACTGATATCGTAATTGCTGTATGCTTTCTGATATGGATAAAGGTCGTCTTGGTGAATACTGAAGGTAAAGACCGTATCATCCCCTTGAAATATAGCGGCGGTCCCGTTTCCCTGGTGCACATCACAATCGATAACCATTGCCCGATCGATGAAACGTTCCACCTGAAGCTTCCGAATCGCCACCGCCATATCGTTCAAATGGCAAAAACCTTCCTCATGACCGGCAAAGGCGTGATGAAAACCTCCACCGAGATTCATTCCTATCCCTTGCTCTAAAGCAATTTTACACGCCAGGTAAGTACCCCCGCAGGCAACCTTTAACTTCTTTAATATATACCAGCTGATCGGGTTTTCACCGTTGATAAAACCCATCGGAGTAAACGCCAAAAGATAAAGACGTAAAAGATAGCCGCGGCTATGAACCAATGCCAGATCTTGGTCGCCAAGGTGGGCAGGGATGATAAAATCGTCTTGTGTTAAAATCTTCTCTTCAAGGGCTCTGTTGTAAATTAAAAAGTATTTCTTGACCGGGAAAAAATGCCACCAGAAACCGACGCGATATTCGGAGCTCCAGACAAAATTAGCTGTGGTCGGGTCTTCCCGGATAGCAATTTTTGTTGCCAACGGAGATTTGGGAACTTCAACTTTAGGAGGCGGCCAGAACTTGCCGGTCACCAATACAATCCAATAGACCAGCAGCAATGATCCCAGCCATATCCGCCACTTTCCACCGACAGCCAAAAGAAGATAGATAATAATGATAAAGAGTATGATTTCAGCAAGGGTAAGAGGAAGCCTGGTATGGCCGAGGAGCTCTTCGTGGCTGTATATCATAGCCGAACGCCTTTCGATTAATGAGATAATGCCGTAGTTCCTCCCGAATGAAATGATTTCGCCGGGATCAAATCCTTCGGGCTAATCTGACCCTGCAGAAAAAACATCGGTGGTCAGGTAACAGTTAAATAGTCTTCAAATTATAATGGAAGGCGGTTTGTGTGTCAAATGTCCCCTACTATCTTCAAAATATTACAACTAAAACGTTTAAATTTTGCCTCAAATATAGCTGATTTTTACACAACTGGGGGTTATATTTTAGGAGTGAAATGAAATTTCCGGTCATTTTTGGGTTGCATCGGACAATTGATTTTCGTTCACCGAGACTTCAAGAACCATCTTGTCTTCCGAGCCGAAGTGTCTGCAAAGCGTTTCGAAAATCTCAGCGCCATGCTTGATGAAATAGCAATTCTTAAAGACGCTGGGATCAACCATGCCCTCGGATGTCATATGAGTGAGCAAGTCTTGAAGCGGGTTGTAAAATTCTCCCAGGAAAATTTGGGGCTTGTAATGACCGATACCGAGTTTCTTCTTTACAAAGGTAATGGCATTTTCAGCGTATTCGGGAATATAGAACCAGAATCTCGTTTCATAAGAGATCTTGTTCCCTTTGAGTTCAAAGGCACTCAGTTTTTCCTGGTTAATTCCAAGCCTGGCCTTTGTGCTATGCAGGTCCGTTGTCAGGCAGTCATGATTGCGCGAGAAATACTGCATTTGTTCATCTTTAAGGTATGTAGCGACTTGGGCAATGACCTCGATTTCATCAGCATGAATGACATTTTCGATTTGACAATCGGGACTTTCATTAAGGGACATAATAGAACTCCAAGAAAATTTTCACCGGGCAGATTGCCCGGTTCAGTTTGTTGCTATCCAATTTCACAACACGATAATAATATTACGAAGCTCAACTTTTATCAATCTATTATCCTTGACAAATTTGTCGTTGCTCCTTTAACAGGTTTATTTTTTAGAAAAAATTGATGTGCTGAATGGTACCGTCCTTACTCCACTGGTCGAATTTGTGCCTGAGAAAACGCTTGAAATGAAAGCGGGCAGGCGGGAAAAGCAGCAGCAGTCCGGCTGCATCCGTAATAAAGCCGGGGGTAAGCAAGACAATGCCGGCTACGAAAATAAGCAGGGCGTCTACCATTTCTTCGGCAGGCGCAAGCCCCTGCTGCATGCTTTGTCTGATCCGCAGCATGGTTTGCAAGCCCTGCATGCGTGCCAGGGTGGCACCGACAAATCCGGTGATAATGATGATGGCCACCGTATTGAAGGCGCCCAAAAGGCCGCCCAGTTTGATAATCAAATAAATTTCGGCGACCGGGATAAGCGTGAATGCTAAAAACAGTTTGAAAAACATAAAAATTGCTCCTTTAGCGGTTTTGGAATTGTCTGAGTAATATGGATATCTTTTTTGTAACCGTCAAGTTATACAATCGCTTCGCGATTCTATATAACGCGGCTTCGCCGCTCTAAAAAAGGAAATTCATATACTATCAAGGTAACCCCGTTTTCGCAGGTATATCTCTCATCACATTGATATCATACAAGGTTTCATAGGCAAATCTCAAACATTTCGAGTTTTAATTAATCATGGGTAAACCCCCGGTTATGCAGGGGGACCTCCAGAGTTTGACAATTCCGGGAATAGATACTTTTTTTACAAGGTTCGTACGACGATGAAAAGATGACCTTATAAAAGATATTACACATTAGGTATTGAAAATCCCATTAAAATCCCCCTCATTTCCCCTTTAAGAAAGGGGGAGGACTAAAGGGCGGGTCAAATAATGGGGTCAGCCTTGATATGATCGGGACTACAGGATGATCCGCCCTCTTCATGTGCATCGATACTTTCCCCCTTCGTGGTCCACACTTATAGGGTTTTCTCTTAACATTACATGAAGAGTTCCCACGTTACACTTTATTTACGCTCATTTAGGATAAAACACATCATTTCATCACCGGATCGGTGATTTTGGTTGACAGCGCCGGAAGTTATCCTTAGTTTCCCCTATTCCGATAATTTAATAAACGAATCCGGACGATAATTTCATGGTTCCTGATCAACAGGCGAATTTTATCGACCATTTAACCTGAAAGGTGCAAATTTAATGTTTATTTTGGATGATGTCAAAGAAAAGTCGCCCCTGTTTCTTGTCGAACTCTATCTTCAAACCCAGGGAGATCCTTCAGCCACGGTTTCCTGGTTCGATATCGGTGAGACGCTGGGACTCGATCGAAAAGCATCCACACTGACGGCCGAAAATCTTTTCGATACCGGACTTGCTGAAATTAAGACCCTTAACGGCGGCATAGGAATTACTGCTGACGGCGTGGCCGAAGCTCAACAATTAGGTGCCTCGATCACTAGCAAGGGCGATCCGGGAATCGCGCTTGGGAATACCCCGGTTTTGAATGAAGCCGCCTGTCAGGCCGTGGAACGAATTGCCGCGGATTTAAAAAGCCAACTGGGTGAAAAAAGATTGGATTTTGATTCTTTGGCTGAGTTGATGGCCGATTTAAAGTCCATCGATGCACAGATGTCCTCTCCCAATTCTAAAACAGCCATCATCCGGGAGTGTTTCCGATCGATCATGGGCGTACTGCAAAAGACCGGCGACACCGACAGCCTGATCCCGGTTAAAACCCTGCTGGGAGATTAGGAATAAAATTTTCGCCTCTGGGGTCGGACCGAGATAATATGCTTAAAATACACATAATATTATAATTTTGAGGGGACATTAAGGGCTCAGAGTGACGATTTCCATAGTAAAGCTAGAAGTTATTGGCAAAAAAATACAGGAGGAAAAAAGGGACAAATGAAGCGAGTCAAAATGATGATAAAGCTGGTGATGCTGGCGATATGTATGTTTTCGGTATTGGCGATTGTCGGGTGCGACAAGGTCAACAAAGAAAATTATGATAAAATCAAAATTGGAATGAGCTACGAGGAGGTCCTTGGAATTCTGGGAGAACCGGACACATGCCAAGACCCGGTACTGAAAACGAAAAGTTGCATATGGGGCGAATCTGATAAGCAGATCAAAATCAAGTTTGTGGTTGATACCGTTGTGTGGCGGTCCAGCAAGGGAATCTAACCCAAGCATTTGGAGTATTATATTCATAAATTGAAGGATCTAACAAACCTTCCGAAATTTTAAATATTTTGAGCTTCAATTTTTCATACAGCAAGGCAGACACTTTAAATGTGGTAAAGTTTACATTCATTAATGGTTTAAAGCAGCGTCAAGCACTTGGCGAATGCTTCGACTTAATTTTCTTCATTATTTTCTCAAGAGTATCGCCCGCACCGGCCCATATTCTGATATCAGCAATCTTATCCAGTACTGTCTCACCTCTGTTGATAATCACAAGGCTGCCACCGTTTCTTTTTGTGATTAAGGGCAGGTCAGCAGCAGGTGTTACCACAAGGCTTGATCCGATGATCAACATCAGATCCGCCTTCTCGGCGTGTTCCATACTCTCATTAAAATCCCTTTCAGGAAGTGGATCACCGAAATTTACAATTGATGAATACAATCGTCCTTCGCAGTTAGGACATCCGGGTTGTCCGGAAACAGCTTCGTATCTCCTATATCCGGGACCAAAGCGACGGCGATCCCAGCCTGCCTCTTGGTAAGTCATTTTTTTGTTACAATGATCACATACCATTAGATAATGGTTACCATGGAGTTCAGCGATCTTTTCAACTGGAACGCCGCTCATTATATGCAACCCATCTACATTCTGACTAATAAGAAATTTCATGAACCCTTGATCAATTAGATCTGCTATAATTATGTGTGCACGATTAGGTCGTACATCTTCAATTCTTCTGCTTCTCGGTGGAGGCAATCCTTTGTCCTGTCTTGTCCATACACCATCAGGTCCCCTGAAGTCGGCCAATCCACTTTCTGTGGATATTCCAGCGCCAGTAAATCCCACAAGATGTCGGGCTTTCATTATCATCGCTGCAAGCCTTTCAGCAGTCTTATTGCTTATCGACTCATCTCGTTCGGTGACCATTTCTTTTTTCATTTTAATTTCGCTTATTTTTTTAAGGATTAAATATCACAAGCTAATTATCTGTCAGTAGTATAATGAATTTTGAAATGCATAAATATTTTCACTTTTGATCCTCTCTACGGTTTCCATATCCACTTCAAACGGTATTTCCGGTAAAACCGGCTCCGGCAATTGATTTTCATAAAAAGGTGTATCCTTGATTTTTAAATTGTAGGCGATCACCATTAAATTCTCCAGGTTCAAAACATCTTGGATATTATATGCCAGCAATGTTTCCAGCGCCTTTTGATTTTCATTTCTCTGGTATTCAAACCAAAGCAGGACGGCGAAATAACCGTCTATTTCAGATAGATCTCCCCGGTCCATTCCCAATTGAATTTCACAGCTCTTAAGACCGCCAGTGTACCCCAGGCTACTGAGAATATATCTCAAGTCGATATGAGAACTATTAAGTGTAATTCCAAAATAGCTCTCGATAAATGGGACATCAAAACTTTTTCCGTTGTATGTGACAATGACTTTGTATCTTTTAATGTCATCAACAAAATCGTCAAGATTCTGTTCGGTTATATTTCCTATGCCAGGAATGTGCATGAATGTGTTTTTAAGCATTGTAATTCCTCATGTGAGTATTTTCCCATTAGACCAACATACCAC
>JAYEFV010000261.1:0-3108 GCA_034658755.1 Thermodesulfobacteriota bacterium
ATGGAAATGCAAAACGAAGGAAGATTTTCTGGAAGCAGCGAAGACGTTGAAGAATGCAAGGCCAGGACCGATGATCAATGCTTTTCTTTCTGATCATTTAGAGATGAATCGAAAAAATCAGCTAACTCAAATATTAGAAAGCATTATGTAAAGTTACGCTCAGGAGAAAATGAATGTTTAAAGACAAAATACTTCTTATAACCGGTGGAACTGGTTCTTTTGGCAATGCGATAATTAAGAAATTTCTAAATACTGATATAAAAGAAATTCGTATATTCAGTCGTGATGAAAAGAAGCAGGATGATATGCGGAATGACTATCATAATGACAAGCTGAAATTTTATATCGGGAATGTGAGGGATTATGACAGTATTCATTCCGCCATGCATGGGGTTGATTATGTATTTCATGCAGCGGCCCTAAAACAGGTGCCATCCTGTGAGTTTTTTCCTGTTGAGGCAGTGAAAACAAATATTTTGGGTACAGAAAACGTCCTAAATGCAGCTATCTCAAATAATGTTAAAAAAGTTGTTGTACTAAGTACAGACAAGGCCGTTTATCCGATAAATGCCATGGGAATGTCCAAAGCCCTTATGGAAAAGGTAATGACAGCAAAAGCGAGAATAGTTAATGAAAAAAAGATTGTGTTTTGTGGCACACGTTACGGAAATGTCATTGCCTCAAGAGGCTCTGTAATTCCTTTGTTTGTGGAACAGTTAAAAAAAGGTGTCCCTTTAACGGTAACAGATCCCAAGATGACAAGGTTTATCATGTCTCTGGAAAATGCGATTGACCTGGTTTTGTATGCCTTCCAGAATGGAAAAGCAGGTGATGTTTTTGTTCAAAAAGCCCCTGCCTGCACGATTGGAGATCTGGCAGTTGCCGTTAAGGAAGTGTTTGGGGCAAAGAATGAGATAAAGATAATCGGAACAAGGCATGGAGAAAAGCTGTTTGAAACTTTGCTAAACAGAGAGGAAATAGCCATCGCTCAGGATTTGGGTGATTACTACAGAATTTCTGTTGATACCAGAGATCTGAATTATAATAAATACTTCATTGAGGGTGAACAGCAGATATCAGACAAAGAGGACTACACCTCTAACAATACCAGGATATTGAATGTTGAAGAGATAAAAGAGGTTCTATTGAAGGTGGATTATATTCAGGAAGAACTTGGAAAGTGAAGATGCTTATCTCACTACGAAGAGCACGAAGTACACGAAGATAAAAATTATGGATAAGAAAGAGTTTATTATGAAGAGGGTGCTTGTTACGGGGTCTAATGGATTTATTGGAAAAAACCTCTGTGCGGTACTCCGACGCCGTGAGGATGTAAAACTTTATGAATATGATATTGATAGGAAACAGGCAGAATTGGATGTTGCCTTGCAACAGGTCGATTGCATTATCCACCTCGCAGGCGTGAACAGGCCTCAAAAGCCCGATGAATTTGAAACCGGTAATGTCGGATTGACCGAGGAAATCTGCGACAAACTGCGAAACCTTGGAAGGGCACCGAATATCGTGTTCTCATCGTCGATTCAGGCGGAGCTGGATAACCCATACGGCATCAGTAAGCGCCGTGCGGAAGAAGTGCTGCAACGATTTGCAGAGAATACCGGTGCAGAGTGTGTGATATATCGTTTTAAAAACCTGTTTGGAAAATGGTGCCGGCCTGATTATAACTCTGTAACCGCAACGTTTTGCCACAACATTGCTAACGGTCTGCCCATTCAGATCTCTGACCGGACCCATGAGATAGACCTGACCTACATTGATGATGTGGTGGAAGCCTTTATCTCTGAGCTGGAATCAGTATCACCCGGTTTCAGGTTTGCCCAACCACTCCCTTCAAAACGGATAAGCCTGGGAGGTTTAGCAGAGAAGATTAAATCGTTCCGGGAAATGCGTACCAAGTTGAATCTGCCGGATTTTAGGGACGCGTTTGAAAGAGACCTGTATGGCACCTATCTCAGCTACTTGAATAACCAGGAATTCGAGTATGGCCTGGATATAAAAACCGATCAGCGTGGCAGTCTTGCAGAATTTTTGAAATCGCCTTCCATGGGACAAATTTTTGTCAGCCGTACAAGGCCGGGAATTACACGGGGTAATCACTATCATCATACAAAAACTGAAAAATTTCTGGTGCTGCAGGGGACTGCAATTATTCGTTTCCGGAATATCGACAGTGACCAGGTTCTGGAATATCGAGTCCGGGGTGAAGATTACCGCGTACTGGACATACCGCCGGGGTATACGCATTCCATCGAGAATGTGGGTCAGGATGAGTTGGTGACACTCTTCTGGGCAAGTGAAATGTTTGATCCAGAAAAACCGGATACTTGTTATAGCAAGGTATAAACCATATGAATAAACTTAAAGTAATGACAATTCTGGGCACACGGCCTGAGATTATACGCCTTTCATGCGTGATGGCCTGTTTGGATAAATATGTTGACCATAAAATAGTCCATACCGGACAGAATTACGACTACGAACTGAATGAAATTTTTTTCAAGGAGTTGAATGTCCGCAAACCCGATTATTTTCTTGGCGTTGATCATAGTTCACTGGGCGCTGTCATGGGAAACATTCTTATTTTTATTGAGGGAGTACTGGAAAAAGAAAAGCCTGACGCAGTTTTGATCCTGGGCGATACCAATAGTTCTATTGCAGGAATCATGGCAAAACGGATGAAAATCCCTATCTATCACATGGAGGCGGGAAATCGCTGTTTTGATCTCAATGTTCCTGAGGAGATCAACCGCAGGATAATCGATCATATCAGCGACTTTAATCTCGTCTATACGGAGCATGCAAGACGTCATTTGTTATCTGAAGGATTGCCCCACCGCCGCATTTATCTTACAGGTTCACCCATGAAGGAAGTTCTTTTAACTCACATGGACAAAATTAAATCTTCCAACATACTGGATCAACTCGGATTAAAGCAAGATGGCTATTTTATTGTCAGCATTCACAGGGAAGAGAATGTAGATAATAAAGAAAATCTTGTTCTGCTGTTGCATTCATTGAAATTAGTTTGTAAAGAGTATAATTTCCCTACGTTTGTGTCCACCCATCCCAGAACAAGAAAACGTCTGG
>JAYEFV010000262.1:0-3104 GCA_034658755.1 Thermodesulfobacteriota bacterium
TGATCGCAAAGACATATTTAAAGATGATAAAGACAGGGATAGCTTTTTAGAAAGACTTGGCGACATTTTAGCCGAGACCCAAACTTCCTGCTTTGCCTGGGCATTAATTCCAAACCACTTTCATTTATTATTAAAGACAGGCGCGACCCCTATTTCAACGGTGATGCGCCGGTTGCTCACCGGTTATGCAGTTTCTTTTAATAGACGCCATCGTCGCTATGGTCATCTTTTTCAAAATCGCTACAAATCGATTCTTTGCCAGGAGGATACCTATCTCTTAGAGTTAGTTCGGTACATTCATTTAAATCCCCTGCGTGCCGGCATTGTGAATGATTTGAGATCATTGGATAAGTATCGGTATTGCGGTCATGCCGTGATTTTAAAAAAGCGTAAATACAGTTGGCAGAATACGGAATATGTTCTCAGGCTGTATGCAAAAAAGGTTTCAACGGCCCGCAGGCGCTATCGTGAATTTGTTAAAAAGGGAGTTCTTCATGGTAGACGGCCTGAACTGGTTGGTGGAGGTCTGATTCGCAGCCAAGGTGGCTGGTCGGCTGTGAAAGCTTTGCGAAAAGTTGGGGCCTATATGAAAGGTGATGAACGTATTTTAGGCAGCGGTGATTTTGTCGAAAACATGTTGGCGCAGGCCGAGGAAAGTCTTAAGCGAAAATATCGTCTGGAAGCCGAGGGATATGATTTTGAAAAAGTAGTTGACCGTGTATCGGAATTGATGGGTTTAGAGCGTGATGAGGTCCTATCGCCGGGCAAATATAAAAAAGTTGTGGAGGCTCGCAGTATCGTATGCTATTGGGCCATGCGCGAGATTGGCATCAGTCAAGGCGTTTTGGCACAAAAGTTTTCCATTTCTCAACCGGCAATAAGTATGGCAGTTAAACGTGGTGAAGAGGTGGTTAATCGTAATAATTTTTCGCTCATCGACACATGAAATGGGGGTCGGGCCGAAAGCGCCGGGATAAAACCGGCATAGAGTAGGGGATGAAAGAGCCCTACATGAAAGGAGGAGCTGCTCCATCATGGGGAATTGGGGGACCTTTTGTTATTTTAATATATAACGTTGATGCAGAAAGTGCATAAAATTCGATTCGTTGTGTGCGGTGATAGGTTGGAAGATCAGAAGGGCAGAAGATCACCCCAGTTAAATACGCCCCAGTACGATCTCCCGGACCTACGGGGTAAACTTAGCTTGTCACTATCGTGCCCCAGTTAAATGAATAAAAGAACGGTTTCATCCCGGTTAAATGAAAAAGATAGATTTAACTGGACAGGCGGGGTAAAAATTTCACTGGGCAGGGAAGGTGAGAAGGTAAGCAGAGCAGAGAGCGAAGGGCAGAGGACAGGAAGGACAAGAAAATCAAAAGATTAGAGGGCGAGAAAGTCATAACAACTTATACTTCAACGTAATGGCATTTCACCCATTTCCGAAAGTATTGCATAGTAGAGATCTGGTTTGATCCAGAAATGAGCCTGGGTTCTAAGTTCTTACAATATTGGCTTGATCTCTTTAACAAGGTTTTTCTTCTTAGCTTTCATTAAAAGACCTATAACCCCTGTTTTTGGAAGGCCATAAAATTCAGCGATATTACGAGCGTCGGTCTCATCCAATAGAAGGAGATTTGCCTTTCTTTCGATTGCCAGCGCAATGGCCGCTGACTCGCCTAAATCCAAATCTTTAGATAGTGGAAATAGGGGACATCCTATAAATAAGTAAATAACTCATTCAAGCAATTGGTATTTATGAGGAGATTTAATAAGTCGGTCGATTTCGAGGGTGTACGGCCATGCATGTAAAATTTGACAACGATTTTGCTGGGAATTGTGCTGGAAGGCAGGATAGTAGTTGATTTAGACATAAAATGGGAGTGGACAAAGCCACAAAACTTGGATGATGGCGAACCTGTCCGACGACTTTCAATTATGAACAGATTGAAGGTGAGGGATTTGAACTATCACTCCAATTGAATAAATTACTGTATAGATTTTGGAATGGAAGGAGGTTTCAGCTTTAGCCATTTCACAGGATATGGTTTTTTAATCATACTTAATCGTCTTGCGGTGCAGTCATGGATACATTTGATCTGATCTTGACAGTTGGATTACCAAATGATAGCTTTTTTCGTAACAGAGGGTGTCGGGTATGCAAGAAGAATATACTGGAATGTTGTTAGAAGATGGACACATCTCTATTCCGAAGGAAATCATCGCTAAACTGAAAATAGATAGTGGAAGTAGACCACGTGAAAAAGAAAAAAAAGTCTATCTACCTTGATGTCTGTGTCTTAAGTCGGCCTTTTGACGATCAAGCTTTGTTGAGAATTCGGCTTGAAACAGAAGCGGCGAATCTGATATTATCAAAAGTAAAAAACGAGGAGTACAGGTTGGTGCTTTCTCCAATTCATTGGGAAGAAATAAAAGCCATATCTGGCAATTTTGAAAGGATTGAGTTGCAAGAGCGTTTACAAGCATTGGGCGAATTTGTTACGGTAGATTTGGCTGCTGCGAGGAATAGAGCTGAAGAATTATATGATTTGAAGTTTGGGGTCGCTGATGCAGCGCATGTCGCATTTGCAGAACAATGCGGAGCAGAATTCGTAAGTTGTGACGATTCTCTTCTTAAAAAATGCTTAAGGCACAACATAAAGGTATGGTGTGGCACTCCTGTTGCGTTCTGTGAAAAGGAGGGACTTCGATGAAAGCAATAAAATACATGGATGAAGAGTTAATGGTTAAGAAAGCGATAAAGGCACTGATTATGGAATTGGGGCCTATTGAAGCTAACCGTTTTATTAATATGCCAAGAAAGAAGAGAATAGAAAGTGTTAAAAGGCATAGAGAATGGCAAAAACACCTGGATAAAGATAGGTTTTTTGATATAATATTTACTTAAAAGATGCAAAGACATAGGGGTCAGGTTCATGTGAAATCGGCCTTGCCGTCACTTCGGTCCCGGTGAAACAAAAGAATCGGTGTCAAAGCTTGAATAGTGAATTACGGATTGTCTTTTTGGAAAAAGGAAAGTATTTGCAGGTGTTGACGGGGCAAATAAAGCATCAAGCCGCTTTGTTTCGAATAGCTCTGATTATTAG
>JAYEFV010000263.1:0-12089 GCA_034658755.1 Thermodesulfobacteriota bacterium
GGCGGTAACAAGAGCGGAATTCCCACAACCTTCGGCCAGGTTCTTTTTCATCCAGGATATATGGGAAAGTGCCTTGTTTTTGTAACGGCGCTGGGAATTATGCCGGCTTTTATCGGGGAAGAACCGTCTGAAACAAAGAAAACATCTCCCGGAGAACTGCTTATCATGTGCGGCGGGCGGGTCGGCAAAGACGGAATTCACGGCGTTACCGCTTCGTCAGAGACTTTTTCCGAGCATACCCCTGCCGGTCATGTTCAGATCGGTGATCCCTATACACAGAAAAAAATGCACGATTTTCTTTTAGAGGCCAGGGACCAGGACCTGATAAGATTTATTACGGATAACGGCGGGGGAGGACTCTCATCATCGGTGGGTGAATCGGCCCGGTTCAGCAACGGGTGTGAGATTCAACTTGAAAAAGTTCCCTTAAAATATCAAGGGCTCGATCAGTGGGAGATATGGGTTTCCGAATCCCAGGAACGAATGACCGTAGCGGTTAATCCGGCGGATCTTGAACGTTTTATGGAGCTATCCGGAATGCATGCCGTAGAGAGTACGGTCATCGGCAGTTACACGAATACGGGCAAACTTCATATCACCTATAACGGCCGGACCTGTGCCTATATAGATATGGATTTTTTAACATCGGGTTTCCCCCAGTGGAAATTTGATGCACAATGGCAGACACCGGAAAGACGGGGTCTGTTTGAGCCTGTTCTAAAGGAACCGTGCAACTATGAAGCGCTACTAAAGAACCTGCTTTCACGCCCCAATATCTGCTCCAAGGAATGGATAAGCAGGCAGTATGATCATGAAGTGCAAGGTACCAGCGTGATTAAGCCTCTCGTGGGTGCGGATCGTGATGTTAATAGTGATGCGGTGGTAATACGGCCTGTGCTCGACTCTAAAAAAGGTCTTGTATTTTCCCAGGCGCTGCTGCCCGCCTATTCAGCCATCGATGCCTATCACATGACAAACTGTACAATTGATGAGGCAGTGCGCAGACTCCTTGCTGTGGGTGCAAGTTTTGACCGTATCGGCGGCGTGGATAATTTCTGCTGGCCCAGTATTCAATTTCACCCTCAAGATAACCCGGACGGCAAATTCAAAGCGGCACAGCTTGTGCGATCATGCCGGGCATTGCGTGACATCTGTCTGTCGTATGAAATACCGCTTCTATCCGGCAAGGACAGTATGTACGTTGACGGCCACCTTACCGGGCCATACGGCGAAACCCACAAAGTATCAGCACTGGAAACCCTTCAGTTTTCCGTCACGTCCGTTATCGACGACATAGCAAAATGTGTCACCATGGACAGCAAAATGCCCGGAGACCTGGTTTACATACTGGGGACCACGCGAAACGAACTCGGGGGATCCGAATATTACGAGCATTTGGGGTACGTGGGGCTGAATGTCCCTCATGTTTTTCCGGAAGAGTTCGCCGATCTGTACAGGGCTTTGGGCCATGCCGTTTACAAAGAACAGGTGGCCTCTGTTCACGGTATATATCGTGGAGGTCTGGGGGTACACCTTGCCATGGTGGCTATGGGCGGGAATCTCGGGATGACGGTTGATCTTGGTCTTGTTCCGTCAGACCCCCTTGATCGCAATGATGTTATTTTGTTTTCGGAATCTGCCGGCCGTTTCATTGTAACCATCGATTCTGAAAACCGAAAGATTTTCGAAGAAATTTTTAAAGGGCTTGCCTGCGCCTGTATAGGGTCCGTAACCCATGAATCCGATTTTATCATAAAGGGGATTGACAGCAGGCCGCTTATTAACATTCCTGTGCAGGAACTCAAAGACGCCTGGAAAAAGCCCTTTGGAGAATTGATATAAAGTGTAATGGAGAGATTAAATGAATAACGTAAGGGCCCTTGTCCTTACCGGGTACGGTTTGAACTGCGACAATGAGACAGCTTATGCCTTAAGGCTTGCCGGCTCCGACGCCCACAGTGTTCATATAAACGCTCTTATCCGCGGATCAGTAAATTTAACCGATTTTCAGATTATGGTGTTCGGAGGAGGATTCAGCTGGGGAGATGATCACGGTGCAGGTGTGATCCAGGCGGTCCGAATGAAGACAAATCTGGGGGATAAGATTTTAGAGTTTATCGATGCCGGAAACCTTGTAATAGGCATATGTAACGGATTCCAAACCCTTGTCAATCTTGGCCTTTTGCCCGGTTTCGACCATGACTACACCCGGCGATCGGTTGCACTTACATTTAATGACTGTGGAAATTTCAGGGACGATTGGGTGACTCTGAAGGTTATTCCCGAATCTTCCTGTATCGTTACCCGTGGATTAGATCGGCTGGAGCTTCCCGTAAGGCATGGGGAAGGAAAATTTTATGCCGACCCAACCACGATCCGTCGTCTGATTGATGATAACCAGGTGGTGCTCCGGTATGCAATGCCCGATGGCAGACCCGCAGACGGCAAATTTCCTTTCAACCCTAACGGATCGGTTTATGATATCGCCGGGATATGTGATCCCAGCGGCCGGATTTTCGGTTTGATGCCCCATCCCGAAGCCTTCAATCACTGGACCAATCATCCCGACTGGACGCGAATCAAGGAAAATTACAAACGCCGGCAAAGCAAAGCGGAATCCTCTCCCACCGTCGGCATACAACTGTTTAAAAATGCCGCAGAATATATTCGCAACGGCAGTATAAAATAAATTTATAGCACTATAAAATATTTTAATAGCCCTTCTGTCAAAAATATCGCACTTCAAAACTGAATTTATCAATACTAAAATCCTTAATAATATTAACCGGCACCTTGGTATATCGGTTATCGTTAATTATATCAATAATATACAATCAATATCTGTTTTGTCTATATCGTATTCTTTAAAATCTTTTTTAAAAATATGTGTTGTGGTACAAAAATTGTATGAAGGAGTTTGGCACCATGAGAAAAAAAGCAGGATTCACACTGACAGAGCTTGTCATCGTTATTGCTGTATTGGGTATATTGACTGCTGTGGGCGTGCCTAGTTTTTTAAGCTGGCTGCCGAAATATCGACTGAAAAGCGCGGCGCGTGATCTTTATTCAAACATGCAGCTGGCAAAGATGGCGGCCATTAAATCCAATCAAAAATGCAGGGTTAACTATAGTGTGAATCCGGATCAGTATACGGTTAGTCTTTTGAACAAAACCGTTATGTTAAAAGATTATGGAAGCGGGGTTAAATTTGATGGTCCGAATAATAAAACGTTTGCCGTGAACACCATAACTTTTAATTCCAGGGGAACCAGTAATGCAGGATACGCCTATCTGTCAAATTCGGGGAATACCGATTATTTCAGAGTAGGTCCGTTGACTTCGGGAGCAATTAAATTGCAAAGATGGAGCAAGGGGTCATGGAAATAAAACAGAAACAAAGACTTATTTCATTCAGGGTTTCAAATCAGGGGTTTACCATTGTAGAGCTTCTGGTTGGTATGGTCGTATCTCTGCTTGCCATGGGAGCGGTCTATTCGACTTTTTTGAGCCAGCATAAATCATATCTGGTACAGGAACAGGTTGCCGTCATGCAGCAGAATCTCAGGGCCGCCATGTTTTATATGCAAAGAGAAATCCGTATGGCAGGATGTGACCCCCTGAATACTGGCAATTTTGGAATCACTACAGCAAACGCGAATTTTATCACCTTTACGGAAGATATCAGGGGCATTGCTGTTGTAGACCCGCCGGATGGGACTCTTCAGGCCGCTGAAAATATTATCTATTCTCGGAGCGGTGGTAATCTGGTAAGGAATGTCGGCGGCGGAAATCAGGCTGTGGCCCAAAATATCGATGCCCTGGATTTTGTTTATTTGACCGGAGCTTCTCCTCCGGTTGTGCTGAATCCCGGCGGCGGCAATGTTCCTGCCGGAAGTGAGAATCAAATCAGATCGGTAGAGATTACGATCGTGGCCCGGACCGGCAGGGCTCTGCTGCCTTCGATAGATAATAACACGTACTTGAATCAGCGGGGGACTCCGATTCTGGGGCCGCCCAATGACAACTTAAGCCGAAGACGTTTAACAACGGTTATCAAATGCCGAAATTTAGGCTTATAGGATGGTACCATGAGAACGGGTAAATCACATACAAGAACCATGGAGGCTGGGGTTAGAAAATCGAGAAAAGATGAGGGGTTCACCCTTATAGAAGTGCTTATTGCCATTTCTATTTTTGCCGTTGGCTTGCTTGCGGTTGCTGCCATGCAGACTTCTGCCATCCGGGTGAATTCCAGCGCCGCTCAACTCACGGAACTCAACACATGGGGCATAGACAAGCTCGAACAACTCATGGGCCTGCCATACACTGACCCCTGGCTGGAGGCGGCCGGTAATCCTCCTAATTTAGATACAGCCGGAAATACTCATGAGGATCCCCAAACTGCGGGCGGTTTTACGGTCAGCTGGCAAATAACCGATGGCGATCTCACAGCAAACACCCCGGTACCAGGTACCAAGCTCATAACCATAACCGTCACAGGGAAAGGCAAAACACTCCGGCTTGTAAGTGTAAAATCTCAATCACTGTAACTTTGCCGGTGATACGCAATAAATTGAGGAAAAATCATGAAAGACAACACACGGATAGGAAATGAAGATGGTTCTGTTATTGTTCTATCTATGGTTTTGCTGGTTTTGCTCACAATTCTGGGCATATCGGCAACCAGGACATCAACGATTGAGGTGCAGATCGCCTCAAACGAAAGACACGCCGTTCAAAATTTATATCAAGCAGAGGCAGGAGACCATTTTGCGTTGGAAATTAGCAAAACATGGATGACCAATACTTTCCTGACAACTGCTGAGAATGCGGCTTATGTTGATTCGTCGGTTAATCCGTCCCTTGCAGTAGACATAGACTCTGACGGTACGGATGACGCTACTATAGAGATTCGCTGTATCGAGGCTACGGGCAACCCGATTGCCGTTTTGAGTGATGGCGCCAATGATTTGCCGGTGCAGCAACATATAGTTCCTCCTCCGGTCGGGTCAGGGTATAGTTTGAAATCTTTTGAAGTTCGCAGATATGGAATTACCGCAACTTCGACAAACGGAGGGACTCAGATTCAGATAGGTGCATATAAGGTTTTTAACAAGTTTTAACGTTCTCTAATAATAATGATAAAAAGTTTGATTTTTAATTATTTGTTTTGAAAAAGGAGGAGAACCCATGAAAAGGTGCTTATTATTAGCATTTGCTATGGCTTTAATTTTATCTTCTCAGCTTTGGGCCGATGATACGGAGATTTTCGGGACCGCAAGCATCTCAATTGCGCCAAATGTCCTTATTATTTTTGACACGTCAGGGAGTATGAGCACCGTTGATGTTCCGGGGGAATATTATGATCCGAACACAACCTATTCCGGCTCCTATACAACGAATGCCGTATATGAATATGACTGCGGCTGGGGATGCAGCTGGGAATTGTTTGCAAACGACATCAACGACCTGAACTGTCCGGCCGTTAAAACAGCTTTGCAGACATACGGGTATGCAAATAATGCTGAAATCAAGGATTCTGACAGCAACTATGTATGCGGTGGATCCGGTAAGACCCTGCGTTTAGGGAACTTTCGAAACTACGATGAATCCGGAGCCGGCACCCCAAGCAGCAGGATTTCCGTGGCCAAGGAAGTTATTAAACAAATCATCAACGACACGGATAATGTGCGATTCGGCCTTATGAGATTCAACAACAATAGTGGTGATGATCAGGGAGGGTATATCGTTCAAGTGTGCGGTGCTGACAAAACCTCTTTGATTAATGCCATAGATAATTTTACTGCTGATGGATATACCCCGCTGGCCGAGACTCTGGCCGAGGCGGGTCTCTACTTGGCCGGGAAGAAAAGCTGGTATAACGGAAGTGGGGGAACGTACGATTCCACTTGTGATTCCAGCGGCAGCGGCTGCCTTCAGTATACAAGCCCCATGCAGTACCGCTGCCAGAAGAATTATATTATCCTGATGACAGATGGTGCATCCACCCAGGATAAAGATTCAAAACTTACCGCCACCGGTGCCTATATCAATAATGGCACTATTGGTGATTATGATAATGACGGCAACGATACAGGGAGTTATTCATCTGATGGTTCGGATTATCTGGACGATGTGGCCGGGTATCTTTATGAAAATGATCTAAATTCTTCCCTGGGAACCTCCGGAGGTTCATTTGAGAGACAGAATGCCCTCACTTACACCATAGGCTTTCAAACACAGCAGCAGCTTTTACAAGATGCAGCGATCAATGGCGGAGGGAATTATTACACGGCAGGCAGTATTTCAGGCCTTACCGCAGCCTTTGAGCATATCATGAGCGATATTGCGGATGTGAATGCGGTGTTTGTCTCTCCGGTGGTACCGGTTAGCCGCATGAACCGTACCTATGCAGGCAGTTCACTTTATGTGGGTTTCTTCAAGCCCCAGAATGACGGCAGGTGGGCAGGTAATATCAAGAAATACGGACTGGATTCAGATGGAAATATCATGGATGCTACCGGGAATGCGGCAACACTATCCAATGGAACCATCAAAGACAATGCCAGATCTTACTGGTCCACTTCGACTGACGGTCCTGATGTGCTTCTGGGAGGAGTGGGCGGAATCTTACTTGATCAGGCAAGCCGGAATCTTTATACCTACATGGGGTCTGCGTCGGCTTTGATCGATTCAACCAACGCCTTCTCAATTTCCAATACTCAAATTACAACCTCTACATTAGACGTTTCGACCAGCGCTCAAAGAGATGACGTGATCAATGACATACACGGCGCCGGCAGGAGCTGGATACTGGGAGATATCCTCCACTCAAAGCCTTCAGTGGTTCACTATGATACCGACGGCAACGGTTCTCTGGACGCGTCTTTTATTTTTGCAGGGAGCAATGGCGGGATGATGCATTGTTTCATAGACAGCAATGGCCGTGAGGAGTGGGGATTCATTCCTCCGGATCAACTCACACGGTTGAAACTATTGTCAGATGGGACTACCGACCATGATTATTTTGTGGACGGCGTCCCTGTGGTATATGAGACGACCAACCAGAAGATTCTCTTTTTTGGGGAGCGCCGGGGGGGGAATAACTATTATGCCCTCGATATTACAACTTATAACACACCGACATATCTTTACAGTATTGATCCGACTTTTCTGGTTAGCAAAGATGGCGACGGCAATGGCAGTGCTGACGGTGTATCTGCCACCCTCGGTCAGTCCTGGAGTGCACCGACAACACATAAGATCAAGACCTCGAGCGGATCGGATACGGTTTTTTTAATGGGCGGGGGCTATGACAACAACCAGGACCAGGACGTTCCGAACGCTTCTGACTCAGAAGGTAGAGCCGTCTTTGCCATAAAGGTTTCGGATGGGGCAATCAGCAGCCTGAATGTTAATGCCGGATACTATACGGATATGACCCATTCTATTGTGGATGTTGCGGGATTCGATTCAAACGGTAATGGCTATACAAACCGGGTTTATGCAGGGGATATGGGGGGTAGTATCTTTGCTTTTGAGGATGACGATGGAGACGGCACATGGAGCAAGAGAAAGTTTTTTTCCGCCTCAGCCCATGACGGCGTCCAAAGAAAGATCTTTTATTCGCCGGATGCGGTTGAGGAACACTTCGGGGAAATGATATTTTTTGGTACCGGGGACCGGGCCGATCCTGAGGAGACAACCGTTGTAAATCGTATTTATGCCATTAAAAACTCCTGGGAAGATCCTTTCACCAGCACCCTAACCGAATCTGATCTCACGGATGTTACCGACAACCTGATTGTACTCGGTACTGAAACTCAGAGGACCGAAGCTCGCGCGGCACTTGCGAATTCAAAAGGCTGGTATATCCGGCTTGAGAATCTTGGGGAAAAGGTGACATCCGGAATTACGGTATTTAACGGCGTGGTCTATTTTACATCTTATACACCCGAGTCAGGCGGAGGCGGAGGAGGCGGTGATCCGTGTGTGCTTGTTTCCGGCAGAGGACAGGCTCGTCTATATGCTCTTAATTATAAAACAGGAGAGGCTGCTCACGACTATAGCGATATAACAGAGACGGATGGGGAAGGAAATGAGGTCACGCAGGGGAAACATGATCGCAGCAAGGTTATCGGCACATCCATCGCATCGGCGCCGTCGATTGCCGTGCTTGAAGGTGGCCCGGAGATCTATATCGGAGTTGAAGGAGGGATCGCCCATGAGGACCCGAACGTAAAGGCTGCTTTGAATACCTATTATTGGCGCCAGATTAATGATTAACAGGAGGCTTTTATGAATTATACAAATGTTTTCACAAAGACACTTTTTCTCTTGATTGTTACGGGCATGTGCGTTCTTTCAAATCCTGATAATACGGTTGCATTTTCAACGCAACGTATTGATTTTGATCGTATGGAGCCTTTTGAAATTAATGCAATTATTTCGGAGATTAATCTAAAAGAAGCATATTTGATCGTGGGAGAAAACAAAATATTTTTAATCGAATTTAAGGTCGGTAGTAAGCAATACAGAACCGCTTTTGTGAACCAAAGGGGAAACACCTCTTATATCACTTCTTTGAGAGCTTCCCTATGGTTGGGAGAAAGGGTGCTTGTGAGAGGTTTCAAGCTTGCGAATGGAGATATAATAGCCGGAGCAATAAAGCAAATTCCATCCGACAATAGGTAAAAAAGCAGGTGGAAAACAGATTATTTAGTATCTTGAATTTAGATATGAGTTTAGCATTCAAAAAAAAATCTAAAGGTATTACCATGGATGCAGCAGATAAGTTGCCCACTTGGAGAGTCTTTCTGAATGCCTTTGCTCCGGTCTATTTTTTATCTTTCTCACTGTTGCGCTGTTATGTGGAGACCGAACTTCTGGCCGGAAAAAGCTTTTTTTCCTATTATGTCGCCCTGCATCACACTCTCTGGAATGCCACTACAATTTTGATTATTATTCTGCTTATGAATCTTATTTTAAAAGTTCCTATAATGCGCTTGCTCTGGGTGATGTATGGAATTACGGTAATGGCGATTCCTCTTTTTTACGCAATGGTGACGGGTGAAAATTTACGACTTGAATATTTAAGAGGATCGTTCTCTGAAATTATAAGTTATGTTGCAACATTTTGCTGGACATATTCAAAAAATAAGCCTCTTACGATCGAATTGCTGGTTATCTTCTTTTCCATGTTCGCTGTTGGATACGCTTATACCAAAAGCTTTTCTCAAGCTCTGGCCCTTGCCGTTTCTGTTCACATTGCAGGGAACATCTTTGCAGTCCATTGGGTCGGCCCGATACCGTATGCCAAATCTGTTATTTTATTCAAAACTCAATGGAGCCATCATCAATTCATGTCAGTATTCTGGCTTAGCACGCTGACGGCTATGGCCATGCTTATTATCTGGCGTGCAGGATGGTTTGGCGAAATGAAAATATCCTGGTTTTATGCGGCCCTGGCAGCCGTTGCCGTCTGGGTGGTTCAAGCCATCATTTTCAATGTTACCGGCTGCTTTAACAGGCCCTTTGATATCCTTTTGTCCGGTCTGCCGGCAGTCACCCTTACCTTTTTATTGGTAAGGCTTTTCTCCTCTGAACGTGGAATGCTTTCCGGTTGGGCCTGGGCCGCCATGAGTATTGTCTTTTTAATGCAACTGGCCGTGATGGGCCCTATTTATTTTCATAGCATGAAGCCGGATCTATCCTTGCTGTAATATTTGTTACGGAAATACGGAGTTATGGTTTGACTGGCATGATCTCATACCTCCAATTGTGTCGCAGTGATATCACCCTGATCGCTTTCTTTTCATACCTTGTTGGAGCGGAACTGGCCGGAGGCACCGATCTGTATGATGTTATCATTGCCCTTGCAGTTACCCTGATTTCGACAAATTTTATATACAGCTTCAATTCATGGACGGACTGGGAAATTGACCGGGTAAGTAAAGCTTACAGACCCATTCCTTGTGGAAAGATAAAACCGGCGCAGGCACTCATCTATTCCCTTGTGCTGCTCATCCTTTCTATTGTTTATCCTTTGCTTGTTTATAAATCCTATGTTACGTTATCACTCTTTCTTCTTCTCCCTGTACTGGGGCTTTTATATTCTGCCAGGCCTATCCGCTTAAGGAGATACCCATTTACGGCAACGGTTACAATTAGTATGGGATTGATAACGCCCATCATGTTGGGGTATTTTATGAATACGTCAGATACTTGTCTGATTCCTTTTTTTGTAGCCTTGTTCCTGTTTTGTTTAAGTGTTGTTCCACTCAAGAAGATAGAGGAGGTGGATGAAGACGAAAGGAGTGGGTATCACAACCTGTATTCAAGATTTGGTATCATGATTTTAATATGGCCGTTAGGCGGGTTGTCACTGGTTCTTTTATTGCTGCTTTTTTGGACTACGGGATATTTATTAAAGATCTGCCTGCTTGTCATAACCATCAGTTCGATGGTTTGTATCCTCGTATTCGGCGTGTTCAGGGGAAAGCTGTATCAATTATATCAAACGATTATTTATATAGTGATCGTTGAGGGTGTTATTTTTTATCTGATATTGATGTTGATAAATTCGTAAAAAGTCAAAAAAGCATAGGCGCTGTTATCGTCGCGCAATACAGAGGTCACATGCAAACCATAAGAAAGCAGATGATTGAACTTTTGGATAAAAGAGAGATGAGTGCCAGAGAGATCTCACAGACCATAAGAATTCGGGAAAAAGAAGTCTATGCGCATCTTTCTCATATTTCGCGTTCTGTAAATGCTCAGAGAAAAAAACTTATTATCATACCTGCCAAGTGTTTGGAATGCGGATTTGTTTTTGAGAAACGAAAGCGTTTTACTCGCCCGAGTCGTTGCCCGCACTGCAAAAACGAACACATCCAAAATCCAGTTTTTCGAATTGGTTAACCCGAACTTCTCAGGGTTTTAAAGAGGCTTATTTTTTCTGATACCATTGACCGCTTTGATCCTGAATCCATTGGCCGGGCTTTGCCTTATTCACAATTTGCTTTGCCCGCCGTTTTCCAACCAGCTCAACCGATGTTCCCTGCTGTTTTGCTATAGCGGTGTACACTTGTCTGCGGTCGCTGTTTTCAGCATTAATCACATCTTTTTTTGCCTGGTCACCGCCTATAAATTCCAGGTATCCTTTATTGTTTTCACCAACAACGCCCTCTGCTTTGAGTGCGTTTATAACAGGCAGACGCTCTTTCATTCTTGTCTTGATCTTATCAGATCCAGCAAAGGCGGAAGCTCCGGTAATTAATATAACAGATAAAAAAAATGAAATCATTGTTATGAAAATTTTTGTTCTCATATTTTAATCTCCTGATGATTAATAACAAAAAAAGTTTTTATTTTTTTCCGGAAGGGGTTTCATCCGCCACTTCTTCGGCGTCATCGATATCGTCGAAGAAATCATCCAGAGCCTTATCCACCTTAACGTTAACATCTATTGTGATATGGATCGGCTTTATTTCCACCGGAGCGACTTCCACCTTATGCTGGGTACATGCCAGAGCAACAAAAATAAAAACCGCACATATTAAAACCGCCACACTTTTTAACATAACCCAACTCCTTTAATAATTTTAGGTAATTTAACGTCTCGGATATTCTACAACTTTTTGAAAAGTTGCCTTTTTCGGCCCGTCCGCCTCACTCCTCTTGGCAGGAGGGCAGGCTTATCTAGTTCAGGGTAAACGCATTTGATTTCGGTGCAGCGTAGCGACGGCGTGTTTCTCTTGGAAACCGACTGACTGTTTGAAGGGCTTTAGCACGCGTTAGCCCGAGCCGAATGAAATTATGACTTAAAAAAATCAATGGGATAATTTAGCGACGAATTGTTCTTAATAACTCCGGCGCGGCTCGGGCTTACAGGTGCTTAAGCACAAGTTTCAGTCGGTTGGAAAGAGATACACGTCGTCGTGGAGCGTTCTTCCTGTATTGGGATTCAAATGCGTTTGCCCTGTTATCCGGTTTAGTTTTTATTGTATCATATCCAATAAATCCTTATAATGCAAAATTTTATCCAAAGGAACCCTAAAATTTACATCAAGACTTATACCCTGAAAGAC
>JAYEFV010000264.1:0-3061 GCA_034658755.1 Thermodesulfobacteriota bacterium
TTGGGATGAGAGTTTGCTCATATTGTCTGAAAGGTTTTCTATTTAGGTTTAGCGGTATGTCAGCAATTCATTGGCAAGGCTCGTGTAGTCTAATGAACCGTAGCTGGTCTTTCTGTAAAAAATCACTGGCTTTTTTACATCAGCACTTTCCGCAATCGTTGTATTAACCCTTATGACTGTATCGAAAAGCAATTCAGCATACCTCTCATCGTTTTTCAGCTTTTCCAAAATGTTATGGCTTACCCTTGTCCGGGAGTCAAATAATGTTGCAACAACACCCGTTAAACTAAGATCCGTGTTAATATTCTCCTTGACGGCAAAAATAGTGTCAAAAAGATCATCCAAGGCAGCATAGGCATACGGATGTGTCTGGCACGGTACAATAACCTCTTTGGCATAAGCCAATACATTGACGGTCAAAAGGGAAAGGCTGGGTGGCGTATCAAGGAGTATAAAATCATATTCTCCAGACATGCTTTCAAGGGCGTGTTTCAACCGGTTTTCCCGTCCAGCCTTGTCAATCAATTCTACCTCCGCACCGGCAAGGTCCACGTGGGACGGTATAAGATCAAGACCTTTCCATTGTGTCGGGATAATCACATCGACCGCCCTGACCGATTCAATATTACTTATGAGGTCGTATACCGTCAACATTCCATCTTCGATGTCAACACCCAGTCCCCGGGTCGCATTAAACTGAGGATCCATGTCCACAATAAGAACGGTTTTTCCTTGCCTGCAAAAAGCTGCTCCAAGATTTACGACCGTAACGGTTTTCCCAACGCCACCCTTTTCATTTGCAACGGCGATGATTCTAGTCTTCTTATCATCCATAATTAACACCTCCCTTGCTAATTATCAGTCAATCCGATCGATTCTATCTTTTCTCTTATTATATTTATCCTGCCATCAATTCCCATAGAAGTCTGCTCCATCTCTTTCAGGATTTCAGATGCCCGTTGTTTGTCAACCAACTTGTTGTCTATCCGTTCGACGACATCAGAAAGATCTGTGACATAAACCTGAAAGCGATCGATTAACGTCTCGTAAAGGCAATTTGATGCCGCTTCAATAAGTTTATATATATATTGAAATTTTATGTTTTCCTGGTAGTCCTTGAAATGAAAAATCACCGATTTTTCTGTTTCACGCTTCATACGCAATATACCATCCTTCAATGCCAGCACTTCCTGCTCGTTTTTACTTTGAAGCGGTTTTTTTAATATTTTTTTAAAAAACTTAAGAACAGTATAAAACCCGAGACGTATGACTGCTTCGGCTTTTATCTTTGCTGTATAATTCATGGACGCAACTGCCGGAGGAAGCGCTAATCCGGTTATATTTTTTATCGAGTCGATGTCAGGCAATCCTATTGTTTCATGGTTTTTTCGAGAACTGTTGATCCCAAATTTTCCCATCATCTTATTATATTCAATGATAGCATCCTGTACCATGATATCGAATGAACTGCTAACGGAATCAAGATATTCCTTTATCCGTGTCTCCTTTTCCCTCACAAAACGGATCACTTCGGGATTGATTGTTTCAGCCATATAAGTGTCAAGCGCCTGCTTGAACTCCTGAAAAACCAGATAGAGGGTGTTTGAAAAACCGGTTGCTCTAAAGTTTTCTTCATATTTTTGATAGGGCACGGCATAGTTTCTGACAAATTCAACAATCTCACCTAATAGAGCTCCGGATCGGACATCAAAATAACGATCAATATCTGATTTTAACTCGCGCTTTATCTTTTGAATGGAACCGTCAATCGTATTTTTTATCATCGACGTTATCTTGTTCATCCTTATCTGATTATGTTTTATTTTTTCAATGACTTCATTTGCACTATCGGCATCTCTGGCAAGAATATTCTGATTTACTGAAATCCAATGGGCCATTCCCGATAAAATCACACTCAGTCGTTCGAGATGGTTTTTCAAAAGCAGAGAGCAACTGCCCCGGGTCAGTTTATTATAAAATAGTGATTCAAAACGCTCTGTTTCACGGTCTGAAAAGGCTGTAAGTTCCTTTTCTTTTTCCCATTGCGCAAGTCTCAGCCTATCTTTTTCTGACAGGTTTTCATTTCTTGCTTTGAAAAGGTTAAAAAGCGCTGATATCGAATAAATCTCGGGATCCGGTTTTATCATTAAAAGCTCTTCTTTTACTTTTTCAAGCAGAGCATGAAGGTCGTTGATCGATTCATGCTCGCTGAAATCACAGTTGATAATGAACAAAATGTTATCCATAATCCCCATTTTTTTTATTATGGATAAAAATTTGATGTCGGCCTCCCGAAGTCCGGTTCTGCTGCTAACCACATAGATAATAAGATGAGTTAAGAGCAGATAATCCTGGATCATGGCAAGATGAAGGGGATTGGGAGAATCGCTTCCCTGGCAGTCGGCAATTTCTATATTGGAATCAATATTTCCTGTATCTATTTCCAGTTCAATATCTCTAAGATAGACCGCCATAGATCCGTCACCCACAAAAGCCCAGTGTTCTGTAAACTTGTTGTCCTCATAATGACTCGTTATACTATCTGAGGAAATCATGTCTTTTACCTTTTCATATCCTTTAATGTATGAGGTTAGAAGAACACTGTTAAGATTCCGGGAATAATTGGTAAATAGATGTCCTGTGTCCAGAGAGGATAATGCCTTCTGAAGGTCAATTTGCTCGTCTTTTCGCCTTATGTCGAACCTGTTCTTTTCTGTACGCCAGTCTACAGATGGAAATAGAACCAGGGCCTGATCTATCTCGGAATTAACCTCATCCCAGGATTTAAATAAAAGTTTGGCGTTAAGCTGTTTTCCGCTGCGCACTCGTGTAATAATCGATGTAACAACTCCTGCGCCCCGTTTTAAATAATCGCCCTTGAAAAGCGCATTTATAAATGTACTTTTACCGGACTTGATGGTTCCCACAACGGCAACACGAATAATTTGTTCTGACATCTGTTTATAAATATTGCTACACGTCTTTTGCCAATCTATAAAGGAATGATCAGACATCCCGGTTATCGATCCGGCATCAGAAAAAAGGGCCGAGATATCCTGGT
>JAYEFV010000265.1:0-3051 GCA_034658755.1 Thermodesulfobacteriota bacterium
GGAATCGGGAAAGAGCATTTGCCTCGTCTTTTTGAGCGCTTCTACCGGGTAGACAAGGCAAGAAGCCGGAAGCTGGGCGGGACAGGACTGGGACTTGCCATTGTCAAGCACATTGCTCAGGCCCACGAAGGCCGCATCCATGTTGAAAGCACCCCTGGTAAGGGGAGTACTTTTGAGATCTATCTGCCCAGCGCATAATATTTTCATAATAAACAGTTAACTCAACAGTCCACAGTTTTGTGCCGTCATGCGGCTAAAAGCATTGCATCCCATCATTAAAGAGATGGTTTCCAGGTCATCATTATTGCACCGGCCCAGTTGCATCCAGCTCTTCATTTCTACCATTTTGGCATTCTTTCTTTGATATATCGATATGTTCACTTCCGCTGATACATCTTAATGCATCAATTAAAAGGTCAGCATTAGGGTTCCGGTCTTTGGTGAATCTGAACCGTGAGACAACTAAACCCGCAAAAATAAGGAGTCCGAAAATTATGAGAAGTATATCTTTCAATCTATTTTATCCTTAAAATACACGAGCAGCTGATGATGACGCTTTACCCCACACTAATGTGATAAATTCATTAAGGAAGTGGTTAAATTTCAACATTTTTCGAACAATTCATCAAAAGATCTGAAGAGCAACTTGCAGCATACTCCACAACAGTCCCAGCCTCTTTGAAAACAATATAAACCCTACAATCAGGGAACATAGCATTGAGCGATGCAATTAAACTGAAATCAGGCTCTGGCCGGCTGGTTGTAATCACAATTTTTTCCACAGTTTATCTTCCCCCTTGTTCTTTTCCAAAGGTTGAATTCGATGAGAACGATTTTCTTGTGTTTGACGAAATTATGTATAAATGAGTATTGTTAAATTTTGATGAAGATAGTGTTAATTTTTTGTTACATTTCAAAATCGGTAACCGTCAAATCGTTTCAAGACAAATTCTACTACGTGAGCGGTTTCACGTAAGGCATGTAAAATTCATTTGCCAGCAAATTTTTTTTTCTATTGTCTTCCGGGCTTTCTTTATTGACGGGTTTTTCCATGACAGCAAGCCTTCGGAATTTCAGTTTTTAGATTACCCTTGCCCTGTTACAGCTTGATTGCCATTGGGTTGGATTTTGATTAAAATCTAAGAGACCTCCCGGAAATGGGTAATCTCTACTCCCTCCTCGTCCTTCAAAAGCGCCTTGGCATTTAGAATGGCCTTTTCCATATCCTCTTCCGGTGTGCTTGAAATATTCCCGTGTCCGGGATAGATCTCGTTTATCTTCCTTGCTTCCAATAGACTGATTGAATTGATATAATCGCCAACACTTCCGGACTCAGCAATATAGGAAAGTGTCCCTCCGGCAAAGAGAGTATCTCCGGTAAAAAGGATCTTCCGGGTAAACTCATAGATGCAGATTGAACCGGAAGTATGCCCGGGTGTATGCACTATTTCTAATATGTAGTTTCCCAGATCAAAACGACATCTGTTTTCCAGCCAGAGATGAACCTTAAGGGATGGCTCGTTAAGATCGGCTGATTTATACATAGTAACGTATCTGTCCTCCACGGCAATCTTGGTGGCCGCAAAGCGATGGGCGGCAATCAGGGAATAGTCCTGAAAATAGCGATTAGCCCCGATATGATCAAAGTGTTCGTGGGTATTAATTATTATGTCAATATCCCTGATTTTGAGTCCCAGCATAAGTAAGGACTTCTGTAACTTGAAAAAGTTTTTATCCACTCCTGAATCAATTAGGACATTTTTGTAGTCACCCCTGATCAGGTAGCTGTGGCTGCTGGTATCCTCTCCCTTGAGCCAAAAAATGTTGGGTTGCAATTCTATAATCTGGTCATCTTTTACCATAATTCCTCCATTCACTCTTTTTTGCCCTTTCCTCATCTTCATAGATTTGAAAGAATTGATCCAACCGATTTTCCCTAAAATAGTTTAGAATCTCTGGTTTCAAGGAGCATAACTTCAAGGCTCCTCCTAAAAGGTCAACCTCCTTTCTGACACCATTTAAAACACCCAGTAGGGTGATTGGTTCAAACTTTTCCAACCCCTTCAGATCCATAATTACCCTGATGCCTTTTTCCTTGAGATAAGTAGAAAGAACTCTTTTTGCGAAAATGGCTTCATTCTTTCTGGGCTCACCTGAGATTTTTATGAGAAAAAAACCGGCATCCTCTACAATATGATATTTCATGACTTGCTAATCCTCTTTTGTTTGTCCCTGCTTAAAATTGCAACTTGATAATAATATACTCTTGTTAGAGTTTGATCACCAATGAGTTAAAATTTGATAAGGATTTGAGGATAAAAGTTTGTTCGATAACCAGATATAATAACAAAATCTTTATAGGGTCCTTATGCAGTGCTGCATATTAATAGTAACCGAATGTTTCTCCAATCCACATCTTTTGTTTAATTTGATTTCCTCATAAAATTCTAACGTTGGCCTAATCAGGTCCAAACATTACAGGGTCATTGTTAACCTAGTGACACAATACAATATAATCGATGGTTTCTTATGAAAGGAATAAATCTCAAGGAGGGGGGGTGACGTGAAAGATAATTAACGGAATATTAACATTTTGCTAACAGAAATCTAACAATTAACAAATATTATTAACATTATTTATTTAGGAGGAGACAACCACATGAAAAAGAGAATGTTTTTTATTGCAATACTTGTTTTGATGTTCTTAGGCTCAGCATCATTTGCTCTGGCAGGCAACATCGTAATAAAAGGTTCTACAACTGTTCTGCCCATAGCTCAAAAAGTGGCGGAAGCTTATATGAAAGAAAATCCTGAGGTATCCATTTCTCTTTCCGGCGGCGGTTCCGGTAACGGTATTAAGGCAATTATTGACGGCACCACGGATATTGCCGACAGTTCCAGGTTCATCAAAGACAAAGAAGTAAAACTTGCGGTTGAAAAAGGGGTTTATCCGGTTCCTTTCCGAGTTTCATACGACTGCATTGTGCCTGTGGTACATCCAAACAATCCTATCAGGGATATTAGCATGGATCAGCTAAAGGCAATGTATAA
>JAYEFV010000266.1:0-3051 GCA_034658755.1 Thermodesulfobacteriota bacterium
ATTTGGCTAAAACAACTCTGTGAGATGACAGGTGGTAGGGCCTGAATGCTTTTTTAAGTGTCCGGTACAATAAATGGAAGTTGACGGTAACAATAAGGCCGCCAAAAATAATTCCCCTGGCAAAATCAGGGGGTAAAAGAATAAGCCCGACAATGCTTGCAACAGAAAACAGAATCCAGTTTGAGTGAGTAACAAATTTTAAGAGACGCTGCTGAATTTCCACGCTAAAAATATCCTGTTAGAGTTTTCTGCTCTTTTTTATTGCAAGCCCAATATTTCTATATCCTGCTGCGATCCCGAGCCCAAGACAAATAAGCGTAAACCAAGGAGTTGTGTTAAATACCCGTCTGTCAAGGTAAACTCCGACAGCAAGTCCGATAAAGATGGAAAGCGCGACGGACAAGCCGATGCTGCTATAGTATGCCAGTTCCTTTATGGCACGTCTGGTTTCCCTCTTCATGGGAAAGAACACCTTCTTGAACAAGAAAAGACTCTTCAAAATAAGAGCTGGTAAAAACGCATTGCATCTAACACATGAATTTAAGCAAGTCAATGCAAAAAAGCATTAAAATTTGGTTCATCTCGGATTTGTGTGATAATTGGGTTTGATATTAAATATAGATTGTTTTTTGTTTCAGGTGTCAGGTTTCGGGTTTCGGGAATGAATCCCAGATAGCAGTTGCGTCATTTATTTTAATATCAGCAGGTTATGGCAGAATCAATTATCTCTGGCCTGGACTATAGGATTAGGATTTCAATGTTAGATTAAAGATTATAGCTTAAGGCACCGTGCATCAAAAACCGGACCGTCAAGACAGGCATGCATGTAATTCCCTGATGCCCCTTTTCTTTCAACCGCACACCCAAGGCAAGCCCCCATGCCGCAAGCCATGATTGTTTCGATGGAAACTTGGCAAGGCACGGTATGCTTTTCTGAAATACCCGCCACACATTTTAGCATCTCCAAAGGGCCGCAGGCGTAAATAATATCCGGCCGATACTTCTCCATGGCCGTTTCAAGGGGATGGGTTACAAAACACCGGTCTCCGGCACTCCCATCGTCTGTCGTTATATGAATTTTCATGCCCATACGCAAAAAATCATCGCTGCACAACAGATCATCCTTTGATCTTCCGCCAAGAAAAACCATGCATTCAGAGGAATCTGTTCCTTTTTTTTTCAGATATGTAGCTAAAAAAAGCATTGGGGCAACCCCGATCCCTCCGGCAACAATAAAGATACGTTTATAATGATTTGAAAATATAAACCCATTGCCCAGGGGACCGAGGATATTTACAATATCACCTTTTCGCTGTCCGGAAAGCATTTTAGTGCCCTCTCCCACTACCTTGTAAAGAAGTTCAATCCCTTCTGTCCGACCTCCGGTTTTAATAATTCTGTGTATTGAAAAAGGTCGAGGCAAAAAAGGGGCCATCCGGCCGGGAAAGTGCAGCATGATGAACTGACCGGGTTTTGCGCCTGAATATCCCCTGTGACACGTTAAACCGATTCTGTAATATTCGTTTCCTGCCTTGTTATTCCACAGAACTTTAACTTTTTCCTGATACATATGATCAATATTTAGGTGTTTAAGGCGCTTTCCCGGTTTATCAGGGTTAGGTTATGGATTATATTAAACCGATTATGGATGCAAACCTTCCGGTAGCACCCTCTCCGCGAAATGAAAAAAATCGGTCCGGATCGCATTTTGTACATAATCGGCTTAAATTCACGTTATCGATCAAAACCCCTGCCTGGCAAAGCTGATCACAGCTTAATGACCAAAAATCAAAATGGTCGCTATCATCCTTGTACTTCCAGTATTTCTTCGGGATCTCTTTTTCGTAGTTAACGAATTCGGCACAGCATGGCCCCAGAGACGCACCGACCCCCGCAACAATATCACCGACAAAACAACCAAAGCTTTTTTTCATTACCTTTATTGTGAGGCCTATAATATTATTTATACTTCCGCGCCACCCCGAATGAACATTTGCCACAACTTGCTGAACAGGATCATACATAATTACCGATTGACAGTCTGCCACCTGTATTACGAGAATCTTTTTTCGTATATTCGTAACCAGAGCATCCCCAACATGTTTGTGTTCGGAATTCGGATTAGACACGCCAATCTGCTTGCTTAAGATTTCAGACGGTTCAACTTCACCGCAAAGATCAGAATCAAACGTGATAGAGTTATTATTATCTTTCAAAAATACCATGACTCTGCTTCCGTGAACCTGATCCGCAAAAACAAGGTCTTCTTCGTTGAGACATTTTGATATTGTTTCCCTGTTTCGCCTGACATTCCGATCATCATCACCAACACCGAAACTGATATTTAAGCTTCGAAAAGGACCGGTGCTTACACCGGTATTTCTCGTAAAAATTCCATGCTTGATACCGGGAAGCTCCGCAAGTTTTTCAAATTCTAAGAATGAAACACCATTTCTGTGCGTCAATATCATGCCGTGAATTTTCTCAACCCCCATCCCCGGGTTGATAACAATTTGCTATTCTTTGGATGATTCGCGAAGTCGAAATATCGGGGACTACCGGAACCCTGACCACTTTGCCGCCATTTGCTTTTACAATATCAGCCCCTATGATCTCCTCTTCAATCCAGTCAGACCCCTTTACAAGTACATCAGGCTTTAATTCCTTAATAATTTTTAAGGGATCCGGTTCATTAAAAACCGTAATATAATCTACACACTCCAGACCGGCCAGCACTTCAGCCCTCTGGTTCTGGTTCACGATCGGCCTGTTTTCGGGTTTTATGGATCTTACCGACACATCGGAATTTAACCCCACCACCAGAACATGCCCTTGGGATCTGGCAGTGGTAAGATAACGCACATGACCCACATGCAGAATATCAAAACATCCGTTCGTAAAAACAATCTTTTTCCCTGACTTGTGCAGGTCATGCACAACTTTTATCAAGTCTTGTAATTCTAATATTTTAGACAACATACTTTTTATATTGAATATTTACTATTGACGATTGATGATTGAAAATCTTCAATCACACAGCCCGTGCCAATG
>JAYEFV010000267.1:0-3047 GCA_034658755.1 Thermodesulfobacteriota bacterium
AAGGCCCGACCGTATCCGTGTGGGGATATCCGACCTGTGGATCTTTATCGAAGGTAAAAATGCCACCGCCAGGTTTATTCAACGGTATCAGGACTCAAAAGTATCGGATGTGGGAGAAAAAACACTGGTACTGGTTTATTCAAAAGATAAATGGGAAATTATCTCTGAAGAGTGGAAGCCGCTGGTAATGCCTGCACGAACGACCAGAGCCCCGGCGGCTTCTTTAAAACAGCATAAATTTAATACAGATAATCGACCATCTGATACGGCTGGTCGAAAAAACAAGATTAACAGGGAACCACCCAATAAAACCATTGTTAAAAGCATTAAGCTCCAAACTGAAAAGGATCATGAAGAGGTTTTTATTGCTTTGAATTATTTTTCTATTCCGGAAGTCCAGTCAATAGAAGGTGAAAAACCACGAATTGTTATTGATATTAATAATGTTTCTTCATGGAGCGGACAGTACAAAATGCCGAGTAACGGGCATTTGATCAAGCAGATACGAACATGTCTACACCGTGACACTGGAAAACTTCGCATTGTTTTGGACCTCAAATATGCTGACGATTATATTATTGATCAGACCTATGACAGAAAAGCAAACATTTACTCTATTGCGGTCAGACAACTTGATCCATGAACGATAAACCCGATCATCACAGATACAAAAGGCGCGGCGACTATTACATCTTGGTTGGGGTAGTCTTATTTTTTTGCACCTTGGGTTTAAACGGATTTTTTTTCGATATAAAAGATTACCGGGATTCTAAAATTACCCTGTTCGGCGACCGGGCTTTTAGATTGAACTATCCCGACCCTTTTGATGACCTTGAGCACAATCGGAGCAACGGGATTTTTATCCATGGGTCCAACCGGGCCATTAAGCCCTTTTCCACCAACGGATGCGTGGTGTTGAGCAACCCCGACCTGGCCGATCTTGATAAGCGTATAAATTTTAAAAAAGTCCCTGTCATTATTGGAAAACGTCTGCCCTACCGGTTCGAACCGGTCGGAAATAACATGTCGCAATTTATACCACTTTTCAAGAAGGCCATGGTCCCTGAGCATTATGCTTCCCTGAAATCTGAATTCCGTTATATTGCCTTGCTCGGTTTCCAAAAACGGGTTGTGGCACTGAGTGCGATCCGAATTAAGGATGCCGGGGACATACTCGGGTTTTCCAGACTCTTTTTGGCCCGGCCGGATAAGAATTCTTTAGTGCTGCTAAAGAGGGAGTGGAACGAGGAAAAATTGGTGAAAAAATCGGGTTGACCTATTGATTTCCTAAACCATTGTGCTCCCCGCAGTCCGGGCACTGCCAGGTTATACCGTTGCACGACATTCCCCAGAAATTTTCCAACATGCATTCCTGGCAAATGGTAAAGCCGCAGCGGCATCTCCAGCAAAAAAGGAATTTCTTTTTGCAACAATAACAGTTGCTCTGCTTGGCTTTGCGGCGCTTTTCTCTATAAGCCGTTCTCGTTGCAGAGCCTCTCATGTTCAACCTTTATACACCTGTCCATGACAACATCAATCCCCGCTGCCGTCAATAGGTCTGACGCTTCCCGGTTTTCTATATTAAGCTGCATCCAGAAAACCTTTGGTTTAAGCCGGATGGCCTCGTGTGCATGGGGAACGATCTGTGCGGAATTTCTGAATACGTTGACAATATCCACGGGTTCTTTAATATCATCAATGAATCTATAAGCTTTTTCCCCAAAAATTTCTTTTTGAGCAGGCCGGACCGGGATGATCCTGTACCCATGATCCTTCAGATATCTGGCAACCCTATTGGAGTCTCTTTCGGGTTTGGGGCTCAAACCTAAAATTGCGATGGCCGTGGCAGTTTCGAGCATATTTCTAATTTCGTGGTCCCGGGTAATTATTCGACCTGGTTTCATGTTTATATTCTTTCAGTGATCTTGCTGTTTTCGTTAATTGATGATAGAAGCAGAAAAGCCCGTAACAACACTTAATCTTAAAATTTAATGCAGTAAATTATTCATGTCAACCAATACCGATCCCTAATACACAACTGAACTTATGGAAAAAACCAAAACGTTATATCTGATAGACGGTACCGCATTCATTTATCGTGCCTATCACGCCATCCGGAGTCTAACCAATTCAAATGGGCTCCCCACCAATGCAGCCTTCGGATTTACCCGCATTTTAATAAAGCTTATTGAAGACCGGTCTCCGGAATATGTAGTCATGTTTTTTGACGCCAAGGGACCTACCTTCAGGCACAAAATCTATAAAGAGTACAAAGCCAATCGTCCTCCCATGCCGGAAGATTTGTCGGTTCAGATCCCCCATATAAAAAAGATAACCAAAGGATTCAACATACATATTATGGAAATGCAGGGATTTGAGGCTGACGATCTTATCGGCACTTTTCGACTCAGAGCCGAACAAGCCGGGTTTTCTGTTGTAATGGTTACCGGTGATAAGGATTTCGTGCAGCTGGTAACAGATAATGCCATTATCTGGGACCCCATGAAGGAGAAAACCATAGATATAAAGACCGTCAGGAAATCTTTTGGTGTTGAACCCAACCAGATGGTTGACGTCATGGGTCTTTCCGGCGATTCGTCGGATAATATTCCCGGTGTACCCGGTATCGGGCCAAAAACCGCCCTCACACTGATAAAGACTTTCGGCAGCATGGACCGTCTGTATGAACAACTGGATAAGATTACAAAGCAAAAGCAGCATCAAAACCTTGTCCAATACAAGGCACAGGCCTTTTTAAGCAGAGAGCTGGTTAAAATAAACACCAACGTACCGGTAGCATTCAACCCCCAGGACTTGAAGCTCAAGGAACCGGATCATACCAGGCTCTCCTCTCTTTTTAAAATGCTCGAATTCAGGCAGTTGCAAAAGGACTTTCCCAAACAGGCTGATCTTTCGAAGAAACAATATGTTACTGTGTTGGACACGGAGTCTCTTTCTGATCTGGTTACGCGTCTTAAAACATCTAATATATTTGCCGTGGATACCGAGACCACCTCCAAAGATCCCATGAAAGCCGAGCTTGTGGG
>JAYEFV010000268.1:0-11895 GCA_034658755.1 Thermodesulfobacteriota bacterium
TGGATGCTGTTGTTACCCTTTATACGGATAATGACCTGTATGATATACTTTACCCCTATGAAAATGAATTAAGCACCATATTTATTGTTTCCGGAGCATCTCTGGTTAATGGGGGAAACCCTGGCGACGCTTTTGAGAGCCAGGATATCGACAATCTGTCGATTCTGGTTGAACCTGCAGCGGGTGACAAGTGCGAACGGTGCTGGATATATGACGCTTCTATTGGGAAAAGTTCGGAACATCCGACGATTTGCAGCCGGTGTCAGAATGCGCTTAAAGCATTGATAATTGAAGATTGAAGATTGGCGATTTTTTTTAAAGGAATATTTTAAAGGAATATAAAGGTGTGTTCGAGTTTCTCTGGCTCAGGTGGGCCTGCTGTTACGCATAATAAATACCTAAAGCTTGCCGTCATCGCCGGTATCGTAATTATTTTTGATCAGATAACAAAGGCCGTAATTCAGAATACCCTGCCGCTTTACCACTCAATTACGGTTATACCCGGTTTCTTCAACATTACTCATATTCATAACCCCGGCGGCGCCTTCGGATTCATGGCTAATAAAAGCTCTGGTCTGAGAAACTTGTTTTTTCTTTTGATTTCATCATTGGCTATCTGTCTGATATTCTACCTCTATAAAAATACACCTAAGAAATATTCCCTGCTTTCCACATGTTTTGCTCTAATTTTAGGAGGTGCCTTGGGTAACCTTATCGACAGAATTCGGTTTGGGAAAGTAGTTGACTTTTTAGACGTATACATTGGGAACTATCACTGGCCTGCTTTTAATGTCGCAGACAGTGCGATCACTGTGGGAATTACTATTTATGTGTTTCATCTTGTTTTTAAAAAGATGCCGGAGTGATCAGAATGCGGATATCGGACTTTTTACGAGTTCATAAAGGTTAATGGCTTCGTAAAAAGTCCCAAAACCGTCATGCCGGACTTGATCCGGCATCCAGAAGTAAGTGAATTTACTGGATTCCGGCTTGGCCGTCATCCCGGACCCCGATCCGGGACGGAATGACGACAAAAGCGAATTCCTGACTTTTTACGAGAACGTCAAAGTTATTGCAATTACGAAATTTGCGAATTGATAGCGGCGGAGCCGCGTCATATAAAATCGCGGAGCGATTTTATGACTGAAATAAATTACAGAGAGCTCAACAATTATTTAAAAGACCGGAAACCCGGTGATTTTGCACCGGTGTATCTTATATACGGCCAAGAGCTGCTATATAAAAATTCACTTGACTCGCTTTTGGATGCATTAATCCCTGCGAATAAAAGAACCCTCAGCTATGAACCGATTGAGGGCACAAATGAAAATATTAAAGAAGCAATCGAGCGGTCAAACACCTATTCGCTTTTGTCAGGCCCAAAGGTTGTTGCCATTTGTGATTCTAAAATATTCTATTCAAAACAGGATCAAGGCAGATTTCTTGAAAATGCAAAACAAGCATATGATACGAATGATATTAAAAAGGCTGCAAAATATTTTTTAAGTCTCCTGGGTGTTTTAAATTTTTCATACGATGATGTGAGTAAGGCAAATAGAAGCAAAACAATTAAACTCGATATAGACCGTTTCGGTGATGATGAATGGATTGATAAAATCGTGAATTTTTGCATAGAACACAGACTTCCCATAGCTTCTGAAGAAGATAATGCCGCTCTTTTGCAAAAAGCCGTAGAAAAAGGATTCCCAAAAGGGAATCATATTATAATTACCACAGACCTGGTTGATAAGCGCCGTAAACTTTTTAAAACCATTCGTGAACAGGGTATGATCATCGACTGCTCTGTCCCCACAGGGGATCGCCGGGCGGACAGGATGGCCCAGGAAGCGGTTCTTTCAGAGAGGATGAACGAAATCCTTGATAAAGTGGGGAAGAGGATGGATAAGGATGCATACATGACCCTGTACGAAATGACAGGTTTTGACCTCCGCACATTTTCAAATAACCTTCAGAAGCTTATCAGTTATGTGGGAGATAGAAAAAACATAACGGCCGATGATGTCGAGTCTGTTTTAAAGCGTACAAAAAAAGATCCTATATATGATTTAACAAATGCCGTTTCAGAAAGAAACATGGAAAAATCGCTCTTTTTTCTGGATACGCTTCTTGCAGATAATCTTCATCCGCTTCAGGTTCTTGCTGCAATAACAAATCAGATGAGAAGGCTATTGCTGGTCAAGGGTTTTGTTGAAAGTTCCCATGGACGGGAATTGCATGGAGGCATTCCGTTCCATGAATTTAAAAGTAGGATTATGCCCGCTATCCAGGCTTATGACGCTGATCTTTTGGGACAGTTTGAAACGTGGGACCGAATGCTTTCAAAACAGACTGGAAAAGATGATCAACGATCAAGAAACAAGGATAAAAAAAAGAAAGTGGGCCCGGTTACAGATCTTATTGTTGCAAAAAATCCTAAAAATCCTTATCCTGTTTACCAGATGCTCCTGAGGTCTGAAATGTTCACCACGGATGGACTTATTGCCATTCTTGAGTCACTGGGTCAAGCGGATTTGCGCCTTAAATCCACCGGCCAGAAGCCCAGATTGATATTGGAAAAATTGATATTTTTTATTTGTCAATAGCAAAATAATGTGAACTCAGGGTAAACGCATTTGAATCCCAATACAGGGAGAACGCTCCGCGACGGCGTGTATCTCTTTCCAACCGACTGAAACTTGTGCTTAAGCACCCGTAAGCCCGAGCCGCGCCGGAGTTATTAAGAACAATTTGTCGCTAAATTATCCTATTGATTTTTTAAGTCATAATTTCATTCGTCTCGGGCTAACGTGTGCTAAAGCCCTTCAAACAGTAAGTCGGTTTCCAAGAGAAACACGCCGTCGCTACGCTGGACCAAAATCAAATGCGTTTACTCTGAATGTGAACTAAAGAGCGGACGCCCGTTAGGACATTTTTAAATTTTGTTTGGTTTTTTCCGAGCCGTAAGCTCTGCGAGGAAAAGGCCGGCTCGTTCGGATAAGGGTTTTTAAAATGGGGTTTATAAAGGAACAACAAAAACGGCTGGCCATACGGTTTTTAACCTGGCAGTACGAGAAAAAAAATCTGCCCATGCCTGCCCGGGTTGAACTTGAAAGACATGCTTTCAGGATCGTTGAAGATTCCCATCGAATCGCCCGTGAAAGGGGGCGCAATGTAATGTCAATCATAAAGGAAATGATTGCCGATATAAAACCATAGGATATTTTGGCATCCTTTATAAGTAAATGTTCACGGATATTTTGAAATCACAAATCACAAATCACAAATTCCAAATAAATCACAAATCTCAAGCATCAAATCCCAAACAAATCACAAATCACAAATCACAATAACCTTGATGAACTCGTAAAAAGTCGAAAATCTCTTGGAATCGTCATTCCGTCCCGGATCGGGGTCCGGGATGACGGCCAAGTCGGAATCCAGTAATTTCAATAAGTTCTGGATGCCGGATCAAGTCCGGCATGACGGTGTTGGGACTTTTTACGAAGCCGTCAACCTTAACCATTCCGATTTTTCCAGTATTGATGAAAATATCTTTTTCAATTCGTTTGGCCTTGTTCACGATTATAAGGTTTGGAATTTTGAATTTCGGTCATTGTGATTTGTTTGTTTTTTGGGATTTGTTATTTGTTTTTTCTCTCCGAGCCGTAGGATCTCCGAGAAGGAGGCCGGCTTGTTCGGGTTAGGCTCTGGTAGAGATCTCTCGCACGATAAGAACTGCGCACCAGCGGCCCACTGGCAACTTCAGAAAACCCCATTTTAAGAGCGGCCTTTTTCCAGCCATCAAATTCTTCGGGAGGAATAAAGCGTTCAACTTTCAGATGTTCCCTTGTGGGCTGAAGATATTGGCCAAGTGTCAGAATGCTGCATTTCGCGTCAAGAAGGTCTATCAGTGTGTTTTCGACTTCCTCGGGAGATTCTCCGAGTCCGAGCATGAGGCCTGATTTAGTAACGATAAAAGAGTCGTATTGCTTAACACGCTTTAGTAGTCCAAGCGAGCGACGATAGTCGGCCTTTGGTCGAACCAAAGGGTAAAGACGCGGAACCGTTTCAAGATTATGGTTCAAAACATGGGGACGAGCCTCCAGAACCGTCTGAAGCGCATCTTCATTCCCTTGAAAATCCGGGATCAAAACTTCCATAAGCGTACCCGGTATTCTCGCGCGGATTTCTTTAATTGTTTTTGCAAAAAGACCGGCCCCGCCGTCAGGCAGATCGTCCCGGGTGACGGAAGTGATGACCACATAGCTTAATCCCAGGCTTTTCACGGCTTGGGCCACCCTGGCCGGTTCTCCGGAATCGGGCGGCCCTGACGGTTGTCCGTGGGCTACATTACAGAAACGGCAATTCCTTGTGCAGCAGGGCCCCATAATCAGGAAGGTTGCCGTCTGTCGGGAAAAGCATTCCCAGAGGTTGGGGCATCGGGCTTCCTGGCAAACGGTGTGAAGCCGGCTTTTACTTAGCAGTGTCCTTACTTCTTCATAGGCGGGTCCTGTCGGAAGACGCCGTTTTAGCCAGGAGGGTTTTGCAACCCGCTGTTTTTGATTTTGATTCATCAATTGTTACTACCTACGTATCTTGCCACAAAGGCACCAAGGCACTAAGATTAAACAATTATTTTAATAGTATAGGAATTCCCTTTTTTGGACACAGATGAACACAGATTGTCAAGATTCTTAAATTGCAAAATAACAATATTATCTGTGTATATCTGCGAAAATCTGCGTCCTGTTTAACTTGAAACCTATCTTCAATTCCTCAAGGCTTGTCATCATCAGTGCAACTCCGAAAACCGCTTCCAGATGGTGCTTTACCCTCTCGCGTACTCGCTTCATGGATACTTTAAGTGAAAGCTCACGCTCCATAGATGTAATCCCCGTATCCTGAAGACCGCAGGGATTTATCCACTCAAAAGGTTTTAATGAGATATTGACGTTAAATGCCATGCCATGGAAACAAATACCCCGCCGAATAGCGATTCCGATGCTTCCCAGTTTATTGTTGCCGACCCACACGCCTCTGTTAATGGGATTCCGTACCGCCTTGATTCCCCAGTCAGCAGCAGTCCGAATCATAACCTCTTCGAGATTTTCAACATAATTGACGACTCCCAGCTTAGTAACTTGCAGATCAATAATGGGATACATGATAAGTTGGCCGGGTCCGTGAAAAGTAATATTCCCGCCCCGTTCCACTTGTATTATTGGAATGAATGCTTTTTCAAGGAAATTTTCGGACACCGACAGGTTGTTCAACCCCCCCCGGCGACCCAGGGTGAAAACAGGAGGGTGTTCCAATAATAACACGAGGTTTGTATTGATAGTTTTCTGCTTTTTTGCAACCACAAGATTACTCTGCAGATGCCATGCCTCCTTGTATTCTGTGGCAGGGAGCTCGATACAGAGCCATTTTTGATCTGGTGACGTGTCTTGAGCGTTTTGTATTCGGTTTTGGCAAATTAACATATTATGTTCTATCCAGAAACTGCAATACCGTTTTATTAAATAATTCCGGGGCTTCAGCTGGAATAGAATGGCCGATTCCCGTGAGGTGGTTATACCGTCCACCCAAAAGCATTGAAAGTTGTTCGGCACCTGCTTCGGTTACGAGTAGATCATCGGAGCCTGAAAGAACCAGGACTGGGCTATGGACATTTTGTGCGATTTGGGACAATGAAGGGTAAACAGTCATTGCCTCAAGATGGGCGATGAGTGCTTTCTTTTTGTTTCGCCTGACCATGGCGTTTACGATATTTTCCAGGATTCTTTGTTTTTGATTTAAAAAATTTTCCCCGAAAGCAACTGGAAGCGAAACCCATGCCAAAGTTTCAAGATCAGAACGCTTTAGTATTTCCAGCCATGACTTCAAAATCAGCCTGGCGCGACAGGTCTGTCTTGCACTGACACTGCACAAGACAAGCCGGTCAACACATTCCGGTGAATGAACGGCACAGGCAAGTGCCACTTGAGCCCCATGGCTGAGCCCGATAAGATGTGCCTTTTCAACCCTTAGATGTTTGAGTAATGCGGAAAAATCCTCGGTGTGACCCTCCAGCGATAATTTCCCTTCCCCCAAATCACTTTTTCCCTGGGATCTGGCATCGTACATCAGCACCCGGAACCGGTCCTTAAGGGCCATGCAATGTGTTCTCCAATATACGGTGTTCTGCATGGTTCCGTTTAGAAAAGCAACCACCGGCTTTGATGATTCAAATGCTTGCGTTTCATAGTAAATAGAGCAACCATCTTTTGTTTTGAAATATGGCATGTTAAGTAAAGGATTTTAATGTTATGTTAAAAGGGCTAACTGATACTCTATTTTCATCCTGCAAGACAGGGCTTTCGGGCTGCGGTTACTTCATCCAGTCTTTTTACCTTGCAGCTTTTTGGCGCATGGTGCAGCATGTCCGGGTTTTCCTTGGCTTCACTTGCAATGGCCTTGAACGCTTCAATAAATTGATCGATATCCTCTTTGGACTCCGTTTCAGTGGGTTCAACCATGATGGCACCGGGTACGACCAGCGGGAAATATACCGTGGGCGGATGAAATCCGTAATCCATAAGTCGCTTGGCCATATCCAGAGTTGCTATTTTTTGAGCCGCTTGATGTTTATCGGAAAAAACACATTCATGCATGCAAGGTCTATCGTAGGGAAGATGCAATGTCCCTTTTAACATTTCCTTAATATAGTTGGCATTCAAAACAGCAAGCTGGCTGGCCTTTTTCAGATTTTCCGGCCCCATGCTGCGAATATAACTGTAGGCTTTTATTACAACACCGAAAGCGCCATAAAAGGCCGAAATTTTGCCTATAGAATTCGGATAATTTTCAGCGAGGATATAGGTGCCGTTTTCCTCGACCACGCGTGGGACAGGAAGAAATGGTTCAAGATGCTTTGTGACACTAACGGGCCCTGAACCGGGCCCTCCACCCCCATGAGGTGTTGAAAAAGTCTTGTGGAGGTTCAGTTGCATCACGTCTATTCCGATGTCTCCCATTTTTACCATACCCATGACAGCATTCATATTTGCACCGTCACAATAGACCAGCCCACCTTTGGCATGGACGATTTCGGCGATCTTTTGGATATTTTCTTCAAAAAGACCCAGCGTGTTTGGATTGGTTACCATGATGCCGGCAGTGTCTTGGTCCATGATTTCGGCGATGGCCTCCACAGAAAGGATTCCCTGTTCATTCGATGTTACGGGCACCGGACGAAAGCCACACAGCGATACGCTGGCAGGATTTGTGCCGTGCGCAGTATCCGGGACAATGATCTTTGAACGCTGCGATCCCTGTTTCTTGTGAAAGGCGTATATAATGAGCATTCCGGTGAGTTCTCCATGTGCTCCTGCCGCAGGTTGAAGCGTTGTCGCGTGCATTCCGGTGATTTCGTTAAGATATTGCTCAAATTCAAACATCATCTTGAGCGCACCTTGGGACAGACCGGAAGGAAGGAGGGGATGTGCTCCTGTAAATCCTGGAAGGCTTGCCTGTTTTTCATTGGTCTTGGGACTGTACTTCATGGTGCATGAACCCAGCGGGTACATGCCGGTATCCACCCCGAAATTCCACTGGGCCAGTCTGGTATAATGGCGTACAACGTCAACCTCGCTCAAATCCGGAAAGTCAGGACCTTCACCGATGAGTTCTTCATCAAGGGAGCAGGGTTCAACGTCGCGACGGGGAAGAGAAAATCCGCACCTTCCTTTTTTCCCTTTTTTCCAAAGGAGCGGCTCATTAAGTAACAGACCTGTAGTGCCTAAAGCTTCTTCCATGATTTAACCTCCCTGACCAGGGCATCCATGTCGTTCTTTGATCTGGTTTCCGTTACGCACAAAAGATAATGATTGGCAAGTTCAGGATAGTATGGGGCCAGACAAAGGCCCGCTATTATCTTTTTCTCTAAAAGGTGCTTGTGAGTGGCTTCAAAGCCGGAAGGGAATTCAACAACAAATTCATTGAAAGTAGGGCTGTCAAAGGTGATGGTAAATCCCGCCTTTTTCAGTTCCTTTTTGAGATACTCGGCCTTGTCATGGTTGAGTTGGGCAAGTTTCCGTATGCCGGTGCCCCCAACAGAAGCCAAATACATGGCAGCCGCCAGAGCACAGAGGCTGTTGTTGGTGCAAATATTGGAAGTTGCTTTTTCCCGACGAATGTGCTGCTCCCTGGTAGCAAGGGTCAGCACAAAGCCTGTTTTTCCATCCAGGTCTTTGGTTTTGCCGACCAGCCGACCCGGCAAACTGCGCATGTGCTTTTTGCTGCTTGCGAGTATCCCCAGGGCGGGTCCGCCGAAGGAACGGGGGATGCCAAGGCTCTGTCCTTCCCCGCCTACGATGTCGGCGCCTTGACTCCCGGGGTTTTTTAAAAGACCATACGCCAGGGCTTCCGTGAAGGAAGCGACAAAAAGGGTTTTTTTATCATGGGCCTTCTGCCCAAGGACCTGGAGATTTTCAATACATCCAAAAAAATTGGGTGACTGAATGGCAACGGCTGCAAGATCATCCATTTCATCAAGCCCGGTAGCATCGGTGACACCGTTATTTAGATAAGGAAGTTCCACAACCTCATAGCCGGTGGGCTCAAAATAGGTTTGAACCACGCGACGATATAAGGGGTGAATTAGACTTGAAATGGCGACTTTTTTTCGTTTGGTTATACGAACCGCCATAAGGAGTGCTTCGGCCAGGGCCGTGGCGCCGTCATAATGGGAAGCGGTTGCGACTTCCATGCCCAGAAGCCGCGCAGCCAGTGTTTGATATTCATAAATCGCCTGGAGAGTTCCCTGGCTCATTTCCGGCTGGTAAGGGGTATATGATGTCACAAATTCGGAACGACCCAGCAGGTAAGATACCGACTCAGGAATAAAGTGTTCATAGCTGCCTGCACCCAAGAACACTTTGTATTCCGGAGAAACTGCCATATTGTCGGAAAGCGTGGACATGTGATCGTTTAACTCCCATTCACTCAAGGCCTCCGGCAGATTTAAATCGCCATTGAAACGGCAATCCTCAGGGAGTGTTGAGAAAAGATCGTCAAGGTTGTCAACCCCCAAAACCTGAAGCATTGAAAAAATATCTTCATCGGTATGAGGCAAGTAAATCATTTACTCTGCTCCTTTCAGCTTTTCCATACAGGCCACATGGGTCATGAGATTTTCCATTTCAGATAGATCGCCGGGATTGACCTCAACAAACCAGCCATCGCTATAGGGACTATTGTTTACCAATTCAGGCGATTCTTCAAGAGTCATGTTTACAGCAATAATTTTTCCGCTAACCGGCAGGTAGCATTCGCAAACCGCCTTGACGGATTCCACAGTTGCAAATTCTTCTCCCTGTTTAAAGGTATCGCCCACCTGGGGTAGCTCCACAAAAACAATGTCTCCGAGCTGATCCTGGGCATAGTCATCAAGGCCTACTCTGACTTTGTTTTCCTCAAGCCTGGCCCATTCATGATCTTCTGCATATCGAAGGTCATCTGGTAAATGTATTTCACTGATTTCTTTCATGATTTTTACTCCTTTTTCCGTACTATATTTTTAACATCTTAAGGAATTTAGATCGTTATCACATAACACGAATAATTGTAAATACCAGATTGTGATTTATTTAAAACCAGGCCCGGGTTCAGAGGTTCAGGGTTGAATAAATAATGGTTAATAATCAATGGGTAACAATTGATAAACTCGTAAAAAGTCCTAAAATCGTCATGCCGGACTTGATCCGGCATCCAGAAGCCATTGAATTTGCCGGATTCCGGCTTTCGCCGGAATGACAAAAAAGGGTGTTTTTCGACTTTTTACGAAACCGTCAACAATTAACAATTAACAATTGATTATTGATTATTAGATCGGGGTTCAAGGTTCAGAGGTTAGTTGACGAAACGGTTTAACCCTGATATTAGACAGGGCTTCGTGAGGATACTTCCTGTTACGGCGGTTTTGATCTGTTTATACTTCAGGGTTATTTTTTTGTAATGAAAGGAGATGATTGATGAGCGACCTTCTAAAAACCATTTTTTTCGACCGGCACGTGGATTTGGGCGCTAAGATAGTGGAATTCGTTGGCTGGGAAATGCCCATGTTTTACCCCACCGGCATCGTTAAGGAACACCTGGCCACCCGTAAGCATGCAGGACTTTTTGACGTTTCCCACATGGGCCGATTCATTATCCGGGGTTCCGGGGCATTGAAATTTCTGCAACACGTCTTGACCAACAACGCTGAAGCACTCGATATCAGAGAGATAGGTGCTCAGTATACCTTTATTCCCAACAACACCGGCGGGGCTGTGGATGATTCGTATCTCTATCGCTTTGTCGAGGACGAGTATCTGCTGGTGGTCAATGGCGCCAACCTAGAAAAGGACTGGAATCACTTCCAGGCGCTTTTGAACGATTTCGATGATGTAGAACTGACCGACCACACCAAAGAGATTGCCATGCTGTCGCTGCAAGGGCCGAAGTCGCGTGAGATATTGGAAAAAATTATCCAGTCCGGTCTGCTCCCAGAGCCGACGCGAAACGCCGTGAGCATTGTAACGATCTCCGGAGTCACGGTCAAGGTAGCCCGCACCGGTTATACGGGTGAACCGGTCTGTTTTGAGCTCTTTGTCGATGCAAAGGACGGTTCGATGCTGTGGGACCAAATCGTGGAAAAAGGCGCAACGCCCATCGGACTTGGCGCAAGGGATACCCTCCGGCTGGAGGCCGTCCTGCCGCTTTATGGCCATGAGCTGGGGCAAGACCCCGAAGGTAAGGAAATTCCTATATTTGCCTGTCCACTGGCAAAGTTTGCTGTGAGTTTTTCGCCGCTCAAAGGCGATTTCCTTGGCCGTGAAGCACTGGTCAGGCAGCAGGAGGCATTTAAGAAAATCATTTCCCGCGATTATTCAATTATCCAAAATCTGCCCCGGGTGAGCAAGCCGATTGCCGTGGCGGGTCGAGGCGTGGCCCGTGAAGGGGCAAAGGTGTTTAAGGGCGATAAACATGTGGGCTATGTTACCAGCGGCACTATGATCCCTATGTGGGCTATCCAGGGAGAAGGTCTGGGTTCGGCCCAGACCGAACAACATCAGTTGCGGTCGATCTGCTTGGGATATATCGACAGTGACATTGTCGAGGACGAACGGGTTGCAATTGAGATTCGTGGCAAGTTGGTTGATGCCGTTGTGGTTCCGTTTCATCTGCGTTCCGAGGCCCCGCCTTACTCACGCCCGATCATCTTCGATCAACAACTGCCGGCTGAGGGACTTCCCACAGGCGATGCGCCGGCCAAGGTTCTCAGACTGCTTGAAAAGAGCGTGGAGAACACTCGATGGCGACAACGAGAGTGCATCAACCTCATCCCTTCGGAGATGACGATCTCACCAATGGCCCGAATGTTGTCAGTGATGGACCCTGCCTTTCGGTACGCCGAGCATAAGAAGGTGAAGGCATTCTACGACGCCGATATATTCTATTATCAGGGCATCGAATTTATCGCCCAAGTCGAGCAAATGCTGGAAGGAGAAATGCGAAAATTCATGGGGTGCGAGAACATAGAAACGAGACCGGTAAGCGGGCAAATGGCCAATACCGCCGTTTTTAGCGCCATGGTCGACTACATCAATCGCGTGGATCGAAAGATCGAGCCGCGCCGAATTCGCAGGGTGATGAACAATCATATCGGCAAGGGCGGACATCTCAGCGCCCAGCCCATGGGCGCACTCAGGGACTATGTTGCCCGGGATCCGCGCACAGAACGCCCGGCGGTGGTTAATTTCCCTGTGCTTCCCCATAATCGTCATAAGATCGATGTGCCGACCACGTTGAAATTGATTGATGAACATCGGCCAGAGTTGATCATTTTTGGCAAGAGCATGGTCATTCACAAGG
>JAYEFV010000269.1:0-3022 GCA_034658755.1 Thermodesulfobacteriota bacterium
TTAACCTTTGAACCCTGAACCTTTGAACCCTGAACCATTGAACCTTTGAACCCTGAACCTTTGAACCCTGAACCTTTGAACCTTTGAACCCTGAACCTTTGAACCCTGAACTCGTGAACGGTTACATAAGATCCAATTATACTATAATACGTCAGATTTTTGAACAAATCAATGTTACGAAATAGTTCATTCGATTATACCAGCCCTAATATTTTCCACCATGTGGATGCCACTATTATTAAAACAAACAATAAAATCGGGGTGGCCACAAGTCCCACTTTGGTGAGATCAGCAGCCTTGAAATATCGATAGCTGTATGAGATGGCGTTGGGTGGACAACCGATCACTAAAAGCATGGCAAATGAGGTGGCCATTCCAAGACACAGCGCGATAACCGTGGGGTCTACTCCCTCCAGCCGGGCCATTGGAATCACGATGGGCAAGATCAGGGCTGCGGCAGCCACGTTGGCCATGGCATTGGTAACCAGAGCCCCGAAAACAGCTACGCCGGCAAACAGCAGCAACCAGCCTCCGCCTTGCACCAGAGGGAAAAACAGGTTGGCAAAATAGGTGGCCGCTCCCGAGTAACCCATGGCCAGACCCAGGGAAATGCCGCCGCCGAAAATAAAGAGTGCGGTTCCCCATTCCAGATTATCATTAATATCCTCCCATTTCAAAATGCCGAAAAGGACCAGGGCGCCAACACCCAGCATTCCGGTAACCGAATAGTGAACCCCATGGAATCCCTTGGTCAACCACAGGGCAAATGTCAGCCCGATGATAATGAGTGTCCTTTTCTCCAGAGGACTCCAGGGACCGATTTCCTCATCAAATACAGGCAGTTTAAACTTGGGATCAGGACGAAACACCAGATAAACGATGCCAACTGCGATAGGTACGCAAATAATAGCCGCCGGCATGGCATATTTTATCCAGTCGAAAAAGGTAATCTCCAGCCCTGTAAATTCCTTAAGAAAAGCAGCAGACACCATACAGCGGCCCCCACCGATCAGCGATCCCATACCACCGCAAGAACAGCCAAAGGGGAGGGACAGCATCATAAACTTGGCTGTTCTTGTGTGAGGTTCAATGCCGGCAGCTCTCATCAGGGGAAGCATGGTTATAATTCCAATGGCGCATGCCGCAGCATCATGCATAAAGGAAGAAGATATACCTAAACTGATGGCAATAATAAAAGTGAACTTGGTAACACTGGTTCCCGCTTTTTTGACGATAAAATACCCGAGCCGTTTTGTAACCCCGGCTTTATCCAGGGAGATGGCAAAGATTAAACAGCACATGATAAAGACCACCACCGGATGCATATACGGCGCCCAGGCCCCTTTGACATCGCTGATTCCCATGATGACCAAAAACACGCCGATACAGATAGCGGTGATTTCCAGGGGTATGGGTTCGGCAACAAAAAGAAAAATGAGCACCACCAGGACAGCTAAAAAGCGCTTGGCTTTAGGCGAAAGCCCGTTGACATAATCGACCTGCACCCCTTCTATTTTCAACTGCACAGCCTTATCCTGTAAAAACTGAGCCGTAGATTCCGGACTTTTGGGATTTATTGCTTCCACGATATATTCTTTGGCCCGTTCCTTTGCAGCGGGAACTAAGGCAAACTGTTGGCTTACGTCCTGCAATACTAATCGCCCCTCATCACCGGTTATCTTAAATTTTGTTCCTTCGGGTCTGGGTAACAAAATAACAATAATACCGAGCGCCAATGCTAAACCTAGTTGGAACTGCCTTGTTTTGAAAAACATTTTTTCTCCTTTCAAGTCCGTTTTCTTTGCTGATATGCTGCCCTGATCTTGGCCAAGAGTTCCTCAAGATCACAGGGCTTTGTAAGATAATCAAAGGCTCCGAATTTAATACCGTCTCTGGCCGCCTCTTCGGATCCATGACCGGTAAGCATAATCACAACGAGATGCGGATCCATTTTCTTGAAGATTTTTAAAATTTCAATTCCATCCATATCTTCCATCTTCAGATCCAGAACGGCCACGTCAAAATCCGCCTTTCTTATGGCCTGTAAAGCTTCAGTCCCGCTGTATGCCTTGGTTACATCAATGTCGCGTTTTGACATCCGTTTGGCAATTATGTCGGCAAAACCTTTCTCATCATCCACAAGGAGAAGCTTTATCTTACCTGCCTGGTTTTTTTCATTTTCTGACATTATACTCTACCTGCACCGGACAAGATGGGGTAACTTCTCAATAAGTTCGGGTAACTTTAAAAAATCGTTTATGTAATTCTTATCGTCATTCCGGCGAAAGCCGGAATCCAGTGTTTTCAGAAACTTATGACTGACCTGGACCCCGGCTTTCGCCGGGGTGACGACTTTTTACGAGACCGTCACGTTTGGTACCAGAACTTTTTGAGAACTTACAATATGGAGCCTTAACTGAGCGATTAAACTGAATATTAACGATTACCAATTTATGGAAGCCGTTTTGCTCCGCGTGCCTAAATCATCCTGCCGGTAATCTTTTTCATGCGCGCTTCTATGATCTTATTTTCATGCTGTCTCTTTTTGGCCGCTGCCTCTGATACCTTGGAAATAAGGTTATCGATATCGCAGGGTTTCATCAGGTAATCAAAGGCGCCCCACTTCATACCATCAATGGCGGATTCCACCGTGGCATGGCCTGTGAGCATGACGACCTCGACCAGAGGATATCTCTTTCTAATTTCCTGGAGGGTTTCAATCCCATCCATGCCCGGCATCTTGACATCGAGTATAACCACTTCGATTTTGTCGTTTTCTTTTAACCGTTTCAGAGCTTCATTTCCGCTAAAAGCCGGCGTAATATTAAGGTCTCTTTTGGTCAAACGCTTGGTCATGGTCTCCACAAATGGAGTTTCGTCATCCACTAAAAGCACGTTTACAATAGCCATATTCGGTTCTCCTTTACCTTATCCGGTCGTTAGTTCTAAATTTGCTCCGGATTCCCGCCTGCGTGGGAATAACCAATGTAATAAATTTGACGGTTTCGTAAAAAGTCCCAAA
>JAYEFV010000270.1:0-3022 GCA_034658755.1 Thermodesulfobacteriota bacterium
CTTGCTTGAATCTAAACAATCTTTTGCTATTCTGGAAAGCATTAAAAGAAGAAATTATTCTGTAAATTTTAGTCAAACCCTTGATATATCTTATTTAAATAAGGACGTTTTTAATTTATTGATAAAGACCAAGTCAATGAATTCAAGATTTACAAGGCGAATGTTTTATTTCACTTGTAATACAGTTCGCCGAACCAAATTATTTTACAAAAAGGAAAGGTACCTTAGAAAATTTGGGAGAGATGCTGTCACCGTTATCGTTATGTTTGGTTATAATACAACGCTTTCTGAAGATTATGAAATATTATCGATGACTAAAAAATTGGGGTTAATTCCATTTGTTCAAAGATATATACCGATTCCAAATACCCCCGCAAAAATACCAAAAAATTATTTTGATATGGATCTTGATAAAATTGCTGCAATAAAATTCCGAACAAACGGTCAAAATGGAGAAAAGTTTTTGCGATACGTAAATGAATTATATTTTAAAACATATGGCAAATATTATCTTCCAATACTCAAAACAATATATAGGTATAATAATAAAAAGGGAATAAATAAATACCTTCAGCAACCACATTTAATATCTAAAAAACAATATTGTTAGTATCTCGATACAAATATGCGTACGTAATATCCTGTAAAAGTTGTAATACGTAATAACGTTGATGCAGAACCTGCACAGAAGTATTTGTCGATCTGGCAGTGCATCCTGATAAATGGTACAATTTAATTTTGTTTGCAAAAATATACGCTTTCTTGACAAGGGGAAAAGCCCGGCCGGGACAAACCGATTTTAACGCAGAGGATTTAGTGGAAAAAGGGATATGGTACGCAGCCAAAGGAGAAAAAAATGAAAAATTTATCCCGGCTTATGATTTTAAAAATCTCGCAATCGATCTGATTCCCAAAGTAAAATCCAGAATTGATGAGATAGCCCAAGTCTATGCATGGACAATATGGGTAAACACCTTTTCAGGCAAAGGCCCTGACGGGAAGGAAGGCATGTGGGTTGAAACGGAAATCACTAAAAGACGGTTTGATCCAATATACCATCCCTGAAAAACCGAACAACCGCCTGCAAAAATACAGACTTCCAGAAAAAGGAGACAGTGAGAGGAAATGATAAACGGCGAATTAAGAAGCCAAGTCGACAAACTCTGAACCGAATTCTGGACCGGCGGAGTTGCCAATCCGCTCATGGATATTGAGCAGATATCTTTTTTTGATGTTCGCATGCTTGTTAGACATTCGGGAATATTCCTCAGGCATTCCGCCGTTATCTGGGAAGATAGCCATTCCAAAACCTGACTTACTCTCTTGAGATTTTTTCTATATGAAAGGAAATAATCGGGGTTTGCGATTAAGGAATCTGAACCTGACACTTGATCTAAAGCGCCCCAATATCTTATATCTGAATCCGTTTGTGGAATAATGAGAAATATTCTTCTTAAGCCTCAGATGTCATCGACTTGATTGGACTACGCACCATGGCAAGCGATGTTTATCCCAACAGTTTGTTTTTACATGTTTATATACGAGAAAGTTATTTTTCATTTTAAAAAAATAGATAATTAGCTTGCTTTCGGCATAAAAAAGAGTTAGTGTCTAGAAGATCATTTAGCCCTGCCCGGAATTGGCGAGGCAGTTTCTTCCTGAAGGAACAATTCATATTTTACTGTGACATCCTCCAGCATGAGACGTTGAAAATTTTTAAGAAAGGAGGATGTTATCATGACCAATGGAACTGTTAAGTGGTTTAACGACCGAAAAGGGTTCGGATTCATTGAGCAGGAAGACGGATCGGATGTGTTTGTTCATCATTCAGCAATCAACGCAGTCGGTTTTAAATCCCTCAATGAAGGCGACCGAGTTTCCTTTGACATAGAGCAAGGACCAAAAGGTCCTGCTGCAGCCAATGTCACTGTAATCTAACTTCCTGTCTCTGACAAAAAAGGGCACTCCTACCAATAGCAATGGAATGCCCTTTTATTTCATTTTAACCTATACCCGCTCGATTCGCTATCATCAGATCTTAAACTGGAAAAAGTTCGGGCAAAGAATCTTCTCATTTTGTCATTATTAGAAATAACGGGCAAGGAGGTAACAAATTGGCAAGATCAAATTATCAATTTAATAAACGTCAGAAAGAATTAACAAGGAAGAAAAAGAAAGAGCAAAAAAGACAACTCAAGCTGGATAAAAAGACTATGGAACCCGAAAAGAATATAGATCAGTCTCATCTGCGTTGAGTTGCATGCACATAACGTTCATGAACTTTAATGGAAAGACTTTTATTTTTATTCGTCATCAATTAATAAAAACGGCCAAGTTAAAAAAGCTTCGCGGATTTATGTAGGATATCATGCTTCAAAGATATGACATATCAATGGATGTTGAGGCAAATCGCCTTTCAATCAAAGAATTTCACGTACTCGGGCGAATATCACGAAAACGTGCAAATTTCGAAACTGCTAATAAAAAATTTTCATTTATCCATAAGGTGACCTACGACGGTGATATAATTCGTGCAGCTATTAATAAGGGAAAAGGGGCTTTGATTTCAGCACTTCGATCCGATAATTTTTTCCCCATTCGTTCCTGCGTGGAAATTATTGTCGAAAGAGTGATCGAATTATTCGAAGACAACTCAGATTCATTTTCTGAAGTAATGTTTGACGATCAAGCCCCCTTTTCCAAGGATGATGAATAATATTGAATTAGTTGTCTTGAAAAGATCTATCTAAATGAAACCTTTCATAAGCCATGCTTCTGACATTCACAGATTAGAAAGACGGATATCAATAACATTCCATGGATTTATGATGGAGTGCACTTATGTGCTATTCAATTAATAAAATTGACGGTCTCGTAAAAAGTCCAACTTCTGCGTTGTGCTGCATTTCGCAATTATTCAACGTACGATAAGTACGCCTCATGATTACAAAATTTGCACGCCTTGAATTTGAACTTTTTACGAAACCGTCTAAATCGGACTTTTTACGAGTTCATCAAAATT
>JAYEFV010000271.1:0-3009 GCA_034658755.1 Thermodesulfobacteriota bacterium
TCTCATGCCATTTTTTTGACCAATGCCTTTCGGGACGATGATGAAAAACAAAATTTTGACAGTGATTCGGCACTTTCCAATGCCCCTGAAAAAGAGGATGGAAATTTTATCGTTCCAAAGGTGATTAACTAGTGCCCGAACGAAAACTAGGATTTTTCGTTAAGATCAAGCCTACGCCCCGGAGGGAAAGACGAAAATTTTAACCACAGTAATACTGGTAGTATTTCGAGGATTAAAATTTGAGTCTGACGCAGATATTGGCGGAAAAGACAGTTTTCGTTCAGGCACTAACTCGTAAAAAGGAACAACACGTATGAATCTTCATGAACTGACGATAAAAAAAGCCCACATGCTTTTAAAGAAAAAAGAGATATCTTCGCAGGAACTGACCCGGGCGGTCCTTGATCGTATCGACGCTGTAGAGGAGCACGTGGGTGCATATATCACCTTGAACAATGAAATGGCCTTGGCCCAGGCAAAAATTGCCGATAAATCAATTTCCCAAGGCAACATTTTGCCCTTGACCGGTATTCCTCTGGCACTGAAAGATCTTATGTGCACAAAGGGTCTGCGTACTACCTGTGCATCCAGGATTCTCGAAAATTTCGTACCGCCTTACGATGCTACCGTGGTAAAAAAATTAAAAAAACAAGGTGCTGTAATTGTCGGCAAGTCGAACATGGACGAATTTGCCATGGGCTCATCCAACGAACATTCCGCCATAAAACTTACCCACAACCCCTGGGATCTGACGCGTATCCCAGGCGGTTCAAGCGGGGGCTCCGCAGCGGCGACTGCCGCGGATATGTGTATAGGATCATTGGGGTCGGATACCGGCGGGTCGATCCGCCAACCCGCGTCACACTGCGGTGTTGTGGGGATGAAACCCACATACGGCAGGGTTTCCCGATTCGGCCTGGTCGCATTTGCTTCCTCTTTAGATCAAATAGGTCCGTTGACCAAGGATGTCACCGATTGCGCCATGTTAATGAATGTTATTTCCGGATACGATTCCGCCGATTCCACATCAGTGCCTGAAGATGTGCCGGATTATACCTCTTTTCTTAAGAACGATTTAAAAGGGATGGTTGTCGGCATCCCAAAGGAATACAGTGCCACAAAAGGTCTTGATCCCGATGTCTCCGATGCGGTTAAACATGCCGTTGAAAAAATTCAAGGAATGGGGACCGGGTGTGTTGAAGTCTCTCTGCCTCACACGGAACATGCAGTGGCTGCCTATTATGTGATTGCACCTTCAGAAGCAAGTTCCAATCTTGCCCGGTACGACGGGGTTAAGTATGGTTACAGGGACAAGAATAAAAAAAGTCTGATGGAAATGTACAAAAGCACTCGTTCCAAAGGGTTCGGCCCGGAAGTTCAACGGCGTATTATTCTGGGCACATACTCGCTTTCCGCAGGATATTATGATGCATATTACGGCAAGGCATCCCAGGTTCGAACCTTGATCATAGAGGATTTTAAAAAGGCATTTAAAAGCTGTGATGTGATTCTGTCCCCGGTGGCGCCCACCCCTGCCTTTAAAATAGGGGAAATGGTCGATGATCCGCTGACCATGTATTTATCCGACGTCTTTACCCTTTCGGCAAACCTTGCCGGAATACCGGGCATGTCCGTTCCTTGCGGATTTTCATCAAAAGGTCTTCCCATCGGGCTTCAGATAATGGCAAAACATTTTGAGGAGGGAAAACTTTTTAAAGTTGCCTACAATTTCGAGCAGGCCACCGATTTTCACAAGAAAAAACCAAATCTGTAAAAGACAATTAAACCACGAAGAACACGAAGGAGCACGAAGATTGGAATTTGATGAATTGTCAAATAAAGTTATTGGGTGTGCAATTGAGGTGCATCGCAATTTAGGGCCCGGATTGCTTGAATCAACCTATGAACAGTGTCTTGCCCATGAGTTGAAAATTGAAGGCATGCCATTTAAGTTACAATACCCTCTTCCTGTTGAATACAAAGGTATAAAGCTTGATTGTGGTTATCGGATTGATCTACTTGTTGCCAATAGCTTAATTGTTGAGTTGAAAAATATAGAAAATGTGTTACCAATCCATCAAGCTCAACTACTAACATATATGAAATTGTCAGGTATAAAAATCGGATTATTGATGAATTTTAACGTTAAATATATGAAGAACGGAATTAAGCGAATGGTTTTATAAATTCTTCGTGTTCTTCGTGTTCTTCGTGGTAAAAAATTATACTGATATGATATTATAGGAGATTCAGTCATGAGTATTCAACCAAAAGGAGAAGATTTGAGGAAAGCCGTCAAGTGGGTTTCCGAAGAACGGAAGTATAACAAGGAAAAGGAATTAAAGGCGCTCATCGAGGAGGCATGCCTGAAATTCAACCTGTCGCCCATGGATGCGGATTTTTTACTCCGCACCCTGCTTAAGGAAGAGAAGTAGATAAACACTAATTATGTCCAAAATAAAAATACTTCCCGAGATCCTTTCAAACAAAATCGCTGCGGGCGAAGTTGTCGAGCGCCCGGCTTCCGTTGTCAAGGAGCTTGTGGAGAATGCACTGGATGCAGACAGCACAAGAATCATCATAGAAGTGGCAAAAGGCGGGCGTTCTCTGGTCCGGGTTTCCGACAACGGCATCGGAATGAACCGAGATGATGCCTTACTGGCGCCGGAACGCTATGCAACCAGCAAAATTTACAAAGACGAGGATCTGTTTACAATCAATACCCTGGGTTTCAGGGGTGAGGCTCTGCCGAGCATCGCCGCTGTTTCCAAGTTTTGTCTGGTAACCAGAGACCAGACATCCCAGGCAGGAACAGAAATTGTTGTTGAAGGCGGCACAATAAAAAAAGTTTCCCAGGTCGGGGCTCCCTTGGGAACCATGGTTACCGTCAGGCAGCTTTTCTTTAACATGCCTGCCAGGCGAAAGTTTTTAAAAACCGTGAACACGGAGATGGGGCATATCGCAGATACGGTTTCAAGCATGGCGCTGGGACGGCCCGATATTCAGTTC
>JAYEFV010000272.1:0-11739 GCA_034658755.1 Thermodesulfobacteriota bacterium
AATTTTTTTGTCTTATTCCTTGGTTATTTTTTCAATTACATAAAAGGCATTATACAGAATCGACTCTGCAGTACTCTTTTTCCCATCCCGCATTATAGACTTTATGAATTTTGAAACCAGCTTATTGTTATACTTGGGATCGGGTATAATAATCCGTTCAGGGACTTCTCTTCTTCTCGGCATATGCTACACCATTGTTCCTATTGTTATTTATTTTCATGCAACAAGACTCGGACGTGGTATATCGTGCATCATTTATCTTGTAACATTTTGCTACCTGGGTTTCTTTGAGCCGTATTTTGATCTGCCCTGTTTTCGATCCTCTACGCCAAGTGTATCCAGAGTGCCCCTGACAATATGGTACCTTACACCAGGCAGGTCCTTAATCCGTCCACCACGAACAAGAACAACCGAATGTTCCTGGAGATTATGCCCTATGCCGGGTATATATGCGGTAACTTCTATCCCGGTGGTCAGTCTGACTCTGGCAACTTTCCGCAAGGCGGAATTGGGCTTCTTGGGTGTTGAAGTATAAACTCGTGTACAGACGCCTCTTTTCTGGGGAGCACCCTTTAGCGCCGGGGTATTTGTCTTTTTCTTTATTCGCTTTCTTCCTTTTCTTACTAACTGATTAATGGTCGGCATTTTCTCCCCTAAATCCTTTTATATTCATAATCGGGATGTATCGACAAAACATCGATTTTTAGTCATCTATCATTAAATTGTCAAGTCTTTTATATAAAAATAATCCATTATTCCCAAACAATTTTTAACCGGCTTCAACCTGAACATCTCTGTACTCATAAACGCCGGTTCCCGCAGGAATGATTCTTCCCATAATAACGTTCTCTTTAAGTCCCTGAAGATAGTCTTCCTTGCCGGCAATGCTGGCATTTGTGAGGACTTTGGTCGTCTCCTGAAATGAAGCGGCAGATATAAAGCTTTCCGTGGAAAGTGATGCCTTAGTAATTCCCAGTATAAGATGGTCGGCAACGGCGGGCTTCTTTCCTTTTTCAATTACTTCCCGGTTAACTTCATCAAAGAGCTTTCTATCAACCTGATCTTCAATAATAAAATCGGTATCACCGGAGTCAAGGACTTTAACACGCCGCATCATTTGCCGTACAATAACCTCGATATGCTTGTCATTTATCCGGACGCCTTGTAAGCGGTAAACCTCCTGGACTTCGTCAACAAGATAGCGTGCCAATGCAATTTCACCCTTGATATTCAATATGTCTTGAGGAATAGCCGAACCGCTTATCAGTGCCTCGCCCGCTCTGATATAATCCCCTTCATAAACGTTTATATGTTTGCCTCGTGAAATCAGATATTCTTTTTTTTCACCAACATCTACGGGTGTAATGGCAACTTTCTGTTTACCTTTTTTGGTGGCCTTGGATATCGAAACATACCCGTCGATTTCACTCAACAGTGCGGTTTCTTTTGGCTTTCGGACCTCAAAGAGTTCGGCCACCCTCGGAAGACCGCCGGTAATATCCTTGGTCTTGGTTGTTGCTCTGGGGAGCTTTGCGATCACATCGCCCGCCTTAACATCATCTCCTTCCTCAATCAGCAAAATAGCATCTGTCGGCAGCAAATATCTCGCCATCCCCAGTTGTCCCGACAGGTTGACTGTTTTTCCATCCTGGTCTTTTATTGAAATCCTTGGACGTTCCTCTCCACTTTTGGATTCGATGATTGTACGACTGGATTTGCCGGTAACCGGGTCAACCTTCTCCTGCATGGTCTTGCCGGATATGACATCACCAAATTTGACGGTTCCGTCAACTTCTGAAATAATTGGTGTTGCAAAGGGATCCCAGGTTACCAACAGGTCTCCGACCTTAACTTTTTCACCGTCTTTTACCTCAATGTGGGCGCCATAAATGACAGGAAACTTTTCTCTTTCGCGTCCGGTATCGCTAACTATGGCGATTTCGCCCCCCCGCCGGTTCATAACTACAAACATATTTCCATCTTTTTCCACCACATTAAGATTAACAAATTTAACCTTACCTTCGGCCCGGGCTCTGATATCGGCCTGCTCAACCCTGCGTCTGGCCGTTCCTCCAATGTGGAATGTGCGCATCGTCAACTGGGTTCCGGGCTCACCGATTGACTGAGCCGCAAGAATTCCGACCGCCTGACCGATTTCGACCTTTTCTCCGTGGGAAAGGTCCCGGCCATAACACTTTGCACACACACCATGAACACTCTTGCATGTCAGAACCGACCTTATTTTCACACTGGTAATTCCTGCATCTTCAATAGCCTTTACAGCGTCTTCGTCCAGGTCTTCTCCGGTCTTTATAATCACTTCATCTGTAAACGGGTCATGGATATCCTCTGCGACAACACGCCCTAAAATACGTTCTTCCAGACGCATAATCACTTCACCGCCCTCCATCAAAGATTCAACCTCAACACCAAGTATGGTTCCACAATCTTCTTCCAGAACAATACAATCCTGGGAAACATCGGCAAGCCGTCGGGTAAGATACCCCGAGTTGGCGGTCTTTAAGGCCGTATCCGCAAGGCCCTTCCGGGCGCCGTGAGTGGAAATGAAATATTGAAGCACGGAAAGGCCCTCCCTGAAATTGGCACTGATGGGCGTTTCAATGATTTCACCCGATGGTTTGGCCATCAGTCCTCGCATCCCTGCAAGCTGACGCATCTGATCTTTACTTCCCCTGGCCCCGGAATCCGCCATCATGAAAATCGGGTTAAAACTTTCTTCTATAACAGACTCTCCGTTTTCATCCAGAACAGCATTTCCATCAGAATCTGTTGCGGGAGCCATTCGCATGGCCTTCATCATCTCATCTGCCACATCGTCAGTTGCTTTTGCCCATATATCGACAACTTTGTTATATTTTTCGCCCCGCGTGATAAGACCCTCGATGTATTGACGGCCGATCTTTTCAACCTGCTTCTCGGCATTTTCCAAAATTTCCCATTTGGCAGACGGTATGATCATGGCGTCAATGGAAATGGAAAGCCCGCCTAGGGTTGAATATTGGTAACCGATATCTTTCAACCTGTCGGAAAGGATAACCGTAGCCTTTGGTCCCAGATTCCGGTATGCATAATTCACAAGTTCGCTAAGGGTCTTTTTATCCCTGACATTGTTTACCATAGAAAAAGGTATCTCGGGACGTTTTTTAATCAACTGAAAAATATGATACGTTTGGTCTGCAAAAATAACACCGCTTATTCCCTCTTCTTCCAGAGCAAAAACTTTTTCCGTGTCTTCATCTGAAACACTGAACATCCGCTTGAATTCATCTTTTCTGAACAGGCCGGCAAGCCCTTGATTATCCCTCTCGGGGCCTTTTGAATATTGGGCGACCATTTCAGTAAAATCCGCACCGGCCTCTATCTTTCCTAAAACGGTCCCGGCCTCTTCTTCATCAAAAACCTTGATATGACGTATCATCATCATGTTATCTTTGGGTATAATTTCCCACAACAGGATACGCCCCACGGTGGTATTAAGCCGGTCTCCCTCCATACGAACGATAATTCTGGCATGAAGATCAACGGCTTTTGCATCGTATGCACATCGAACTTCTTCAGGATTTGCAAATATTTTACCTTCGCCTCTGGACCCGGTCACCCCTCTCGTCATGTAATAGATGCCAAGAACAATATCCTGACTCGGTACAATTATAGGGCTTCCATTTGCAGGAGAAAGAATATTGTTACTGGACAGCATTAACACCCTGGCTTCTATCTGAGCCTCCACAGATAGGGGAATATGAACCGCCATCTGATCGCCGTCAAAGTCTGCATTAAATGCCGTACAGACCAGCGGGTGAAGCTGCAGAGCTTTGCCTTCAATGAGAATAGGCTCAAATGCTTGAATTCCCAACCGATGAAGCGTAGGGGCACGGTTTAATAGAACCGGATACTCCTTTACCACATCATCTAAGGTGTCCCAAACCTCCGGGACTTCTCTTTCCACCATCTTTTTGGCACTCTTTACCGTGGATACGAGTCCTTTTTCCTCGAGACGATAATAAATAAAAGGCTTGAACATCTCCAGAGCCATCTTTTTGGGCAGACCGCACTGGTGTAGCCTGAGATCCGGTCCTATGGTGATAACGGTACGGCCGGAATAATCGACCCTTTTGCCTAGAAGATTCTGCCGGAAACGCCCCTGTTTGCCTTTCAATGTATCACTAAGCGACTTTAACGGTCGTTTATTCGTTCCCATAATCGCTCTGCCGTGTCGGCCGTTGTCGAAAAGAACATCCACTGACTCCTGGAGCATCCTTTTTTCATTCCGCACAATAATGTCAGGGGCCTTTAATTCGATAAGTCGTTTTAACCGATTATTACGGTTAATAACCCTTCGATAGAGGTCATTCAAATCAGACGTTGCAAATCTTCCACCTTCAAGAGGGACAAGGGGACGCAAATCCGGAGGCAAAACCGGAATAATATCCATTATCATCCAGGTCGGATCTATTCCCGACCGCCTGAATGCTTCGACAATCTTGAGCCGTTTGGACAGTTTTTGTCTCTTTGTCATAGAGCGAGTGGAACTGATATCAACCCTCAGTTCCTTATATACCGAATCGAGATCGATTTTCCCCAACAGTTTTTTGATCGCCTCGGCCCCTATCCCGGCTTCGAATGTTGTCCCGTAAACGTCACGTGCTTCTCGATATTTTTCCTCGGATAGAAGTTGATTTTGGTTAAGATCCGTATCCTTGGGGTCAATCACAATGTAACTGTCAAAATAAATCACTTTTTCAAGACTTTTCAACGTCAGATCGAGCAAATTGCCGATCTTGCTCGGAAGGCTTCTCAAAAACCATATATGGGAACACGGTGAGGCGAGTTCGATGTGCGCCATCCGTTCCCTCCGAACCTTGGATTGAATAACCTCCACACCACATTTTTCACAAATAACACCCCTGTGTTTCATCCGCTTGTACTTGCCGCAGTTGCATTCGTAGTCCTTTGTGGGACCGAATATCTTGGCACAGAAAAGACCGTCGCGTTCGGGTTTAAACGTCCGATAATTGATAGTTTCCGGCTTCTTAATCTCACCGTGCGACCATTTAAAAATCTGCTCGGGAGATGCCAGGGAAATCTTAACCCCGGAATAAAGTCTTGGATTGGTTGGTTTCGTAAAAAAATCATATATGGTTTCCATTAATTATTTTCCCTCCATAAGGGTTATATCCAAACCCAAACTCTTCAATTCTTTTGTCAGGACCTTGAAGGACTCAGGCAAGCCCGGGTCTAATGTATTCTGACCTTTTACAATCTTTTCATACATACGAGTCCGGCCTGCCATGTCATCCGACTTTACGGTTAAAAACTCTTGAAGAGCATTCGCCGCTCCATAAGCCTCCATTGCCCAGACTTCCATTTCACCAAGACGCTGACCCCCGAACTGGGCCTTTCCGCCAAGCGGCTGCTGCGTCACAAGTGAATATGGGCCGATAGACCGGGCGTGAATCTTGTCATCCACGAGGTGATGGAGTTTCAACACGTACATCATACCTACGGTAATCTTTTCTTTAAAAGCCTCTCCTGTCCGCCCGTCGTACAAGGTGGCCTGGGCAACTTCGGGAAGTCCCGCCTCGGCGAGAAGAGACTTGATTTCATCCTCTTTAGCACCATCAAAAACCGGTGTGGCCATGTGAACACCGTCTCTACAATTGTCTGCAAACTCGTACAGATCTTCATCATCAAAACCATCTATCATCTCCTGGTCGGACGATTCAGAGAATATTCGTTTCAGTTTCTCTCGAATGAGCTCAATTTTTCTTTGTTTCAGGAGAGTGTTAAGCTGATCGCCAAGGCCCTTGGCAGCCCACCCCAAATGAATTTCCAGAACCTGCCCCACATTCATCCTGGAAGGGACTCCAAGGGGATTCAGGACCATATCAACCTGCGTTCCGTCTTCAAAATAAGGGAGGTCTTCCTGTGGAAGAATTCTCGACACCACCCCCTTGTTACCATGTCGGCCTGCCATTTTGTCACCCACGGACAGCTTGCGCTTCATCGCCAAGTAGACCTTAACCATTTTGATTACGCCGGGAGGAAGATCATCCCCTTTTTCGAACCGGGCGATATTTTTTTCAAAAGACTTTCTGCAAATTTCGCATTGGCTTCTATATCGCTCAAGAATGTCATGGATCCGTTCGGTCAGTTCGGGACTTTCAAGTACAATCCCTTCAAGCCGAGCCACGGGTATCTCGGCCAGCATCTCGGCATCTATCGTGCTCCCTTTTGCAATCAAAACCTTCTTGCCTTTTTTCAAAGATTGTAAACATTTCTGGCCGACAAGCAATTTTTCAAGCTGTGTGTAAACCACATCCTTTATGACGGCAAGCTTAATATCTCTGTCTCTTGCAAAAACGGCAATCTTGTTATCTTCGATAAAACGGGCGCGTTCGTCTTTCTCAACACCGCGCCGAGAAAACACCTTTGCATCGACAACGATTCCAAGGACACCGGGCGGCACCCGTAAAGAACTATCTTTTACATCTCCCGCTTTTTCGCCGAATATGGCCCTTAAAAGCTTTTCTTCAGGGGAAAGCTGTGTTTCACCCTTGGGAGTAATTTTTCCCACCAGAATATCTCCCGGCCTGACTTCAGCGCCAAGCCTTATAATACCGCTTTCATCCAGATCTTTTAAGGCTTCATCACCCACATTTGGAATGTCGCGGGTGATATCTTCTTTGCCCAGCTTGGTATCTCTGGCAACAACTTCAAACTCTTCGATATGGACGGACGTATACACGCCGTCCCGGTGAAGCCTTTCGCCCACCAGAATCGAATCCTCAAAATTATATCCGCCCCACGGCATGAATGCCACCATTATGTTTTTGCCCAGGGCGAGTTCGCCCTTTTCCGTCGCAGGCCCGTCCGCGATAATCTCTCCTGCCTTGACTTTTTGTCCTTTTCTGACAATCGGGCGTTGATTGAAGCACGTATTCTGATTGCTCCGTATAAATTTTGAAAGCTGGTAAACCGTTACAGGAATTTCTGAATTTTTATCGTCTTCGGGCTCATGTTTGAGAACAATGCGGGAAGCCGCAACGTCTACCACCGTACCATCACATTGGGCAACTACCGTAACGCCTGAATCTTTGGCCACCACACCCTCAACACCTGTCCCCACCAGGGGCGCCCGGTTTACAAGCAAAGGAACCGCCTGGCGTTGCATGTTCGATCCCATCAACGCCCGGTTTGCGTCATCATTTTCCAAAAACGGAATCAGGGATGCAGAAACACTCACCAGCTGGTTGGGAGAAATATCCATTAGTTCAATTTCTTCAGAGTTGACCATCATGAATTCGCCTTCTACCCGTGACGTTACCAGGGGCTTGACAAATTTTTTATTTTCGTCAACAGGCGCATTGGCCTGGGCAATCGGATGATCTTTTTCTTCAAATGCACTTAAAAACTTCACGTCCTTATATACAGTAGAATTTTCTACAATACTGTATGGCGTTTCAATAAATCCATATTCGTTAACCCTGGCATAAGTGCCCAGAGAGACAATAAGGCCGATATTGGGGCCTTCCGGTGTCTCTATGGGACATATCCGCCCGTAATGTGACGGATGCACATCCCTGACCTCAAAGCCGGCTCGTTCACGGGTTAATCCCCCCGGACCCAGGGCGCTCAGACGTCTCTTGTGGGTGGTTTCAGAAAGCGGGTTGGTCTGATCCATAAATTGGCTTAGCTGACTGGTCCCGAAAAATTCCTTAACAACGGCGGAAACCGGCTTTGAATTTGCAAGGTCGTGTGGCATAAGCGCATCAACTTCCTGGAGGCTCATCCGTTCTTTAATCGCACGTTCCATGCGGACCAGTCCGATGCGATACTGGTTTTCCAAAAGTTCCCCAACAGCACGGACCCTTCTATTGCCGAGATGATCGATGTCATCAACAGATCCCTGTGTATCTTTCAGCTTTATAAGAGTTTTAGCCGTAAGGAGTACATCCTCTTTTCTGAGTGTTCTTAAGTCGATAGAAGAGTTAATGCCCAATCGAAGGTTAATCTTCATTCGACCGACACCGGAAAGATCGTAATAGGATGATTTGAAAAACATGTGGTCAATAAATTCCTGGGCCACTTCCAGTGTTGCTGGATTGCCGGGTCGGAGCCTTCGATATATCTCAATAAGGGCGTCTTCTTTTTTTTCAACCTTATCCAAAATCAGGGTTTTGTGGATGGAGTCACTACTGGTTACACCGTCGATGAGAAGGAGTTCAAATTCATTTATACCGGCATCAAGCAGGGCCTGGAAAATTTCTTGGTTAAAAACTTGGTTGCATGTTACGATGTTCTCTCCACTATCAGAATCGATTATTGTTTTTGCAAACACCATGTTAAGAATATCTTCAACATTTATCGGAATCAATTCCAAATTAGCGGATTTAAGCTTTTTGATAGCAGCTTTGGTAAACACACGTCCTTTAAAAATAATAGTCTCGCCCGTTTCGGAATCTTTAATATCATTGCTGGCGCGCTGCCCTCGCAACGAATCCTCATTAAACTTTTTGAATATCCGTTTACCGCGAATAACAAACTTTTCTGTTTCATAAAAATAAGACAGAATATCTTCGGAAGTATATCCAATAGCTTTATACAGGATTGTAATAGGAAACTTACGCCGCCTGTCAATTCGAATATGGACAATACCTTTGTGATCGATCTCCATATCGATCCATGATCCGCGTACTGGAATGATCCTGGAGGTGTATATCACCTTGCCGCTCGAATGGGTCTTGCCTTTATCATGATTGAAAAACACTCCTGAAGATCTATGGAGCTGGCTTACAACAACACGTTCGGTTCCGTTTATGATAAACGTACCATTGTCGGTCATCAAGGGAATTGTTCCAAAATAAATCTCCTGCTCCTTGATATCACGAATATTCGTAACTCCTGTATCCTTATCAATATCATATACCACCAGCCTGACAGTAATTCGAACAGGAATTTCGTAGGTCATTCCCCGGTTTATGCACTCTTTAATGCCGTGCTTAACCTCGGCAAATCTGTAAGATACAAATTCAAGGGAAGCACTTCCGGTAAAATCCTTTATCGGAAATACGGACTTAAATACGGCCTGCAGACCGACGTCTTTACGTTTTTCCGGATGAATATCCATTTGCAAAAACCGGCCGTATGATTCCCGTTGAACCGCGATAAGATCAGGAATATCAATGATCTTTTCTATCTTGCCGAAATTTTTCCTTTTACGCTTATTTGCCAACATCCTTTCTGACATGGCATCTCCAATATATTATATTTTGGTAATGGGTTATAGGATCAAGGGTGTTTTGCCCTGTGCCCTATAACCCATTACCTATCACCTAATTACATATTATTTTATTTCAACCTGAGCGCCTGCATCTTCAAGCTGGCCCTTGATTTTTTCAGCATCTTCTTTGGAAATGCCTTCCTTTACAGGCTTTGGAACTTCATCAACCAGGGTCTTGGCATCCTTTAAACCCAGACCTGTAATCGCTCTGACTTCCTTGATAACCTGGATCTTCTTATCGCCAAACGTTGTGAGAATAACGTCAAATTCGGTCTTTTCTTCCACCGTAGCACCACCCGTATCCCCGGGGACGGCAGCCGCTACAGCAACAGGTGCGGCTGAGGAAACACCAAATTTTTCTTCCATTTCCTTAACAAGTTCAGACAGTTCAAGTACTGTCATATTTGCTATAAATTCGATTACATTCTCTTTGGTAATATCCGCCATTTTATTTTTCCTCCATAGTAACTTTCAATTAATGTTTTTTTATTTGTGTAGAATATCAGACCGCCTCTTTCTGTTCCTTGACGGCCTGTAATAGGTTTAAAAACTGCATGGGTATCGCGTTAAGAACTCGGACAAAACCTGCCGGGACACCATTGAGAACGGACAGGAGTTGTCCTAAAAGGACCTCACGGGGAGGAAGGGCCGACATCGCCCTGATAGCGTCTAAATCGATCACCTTGCCATTTATAACACCGGTCTTAATTTCAAGCTTTTCATGATCTTTAGAAAACTTTATCAAAACCTTTGCGGGTGCAATCGGGTCGTCATAGCTTAACGCAACGGCACTCGGACCTTTAAAACACTCTTTTATTAATTGGACATCTGTCTCTTCAGAAGCTCTGATAAGGAGCGAATTCTTTGCCACCCTATATTCAACGTTAAACTCTCTGAGCCTCTTTCGCAAATCACTCATTGCTGCAACATCGAGTCCTTTACAATCCGTAACGATGACAACTTTGGACCTTGCAAATTTTTCATGCAGACTTTTGACAATTTCTTTCTTTTTTTCCAGCTTCATAACTTACAACACCTCCTTCCTTAATCCGCAAAAACCGGAGGTAACAATTTATCAACATAGAATGTCTCGATAGGCCAGCAATGCCGATTAAACACAAAATAAGTGCACCTACGGTCTTTGACAGAAATATTTTAGTTTGGAAACAATATGCGAAATAGCCATTCGGGCTGTCTTTACCCGAACAAGTGCCTAACCCGAACAAGCCGGAAAAGTTACAAGTGAGCTAAAGTTTGAAGTGAACTAAAGCCCGCCCTGGTGCTAATCGTTCATATATTGATTTGACTTATGCACCATTACAAACATGACTTTTTGAGTACAGAGTATTGGTGATCGGTCTGGGCCAGGGTTAAGGAGTCGCCTTGCTCCGACTTTTATACAAATTGGCAGTATTCCTTAATTTTAGGCACTTTAGATCACTTTAGGAACTTCACACTTAATTGTCCAAGCAATTTTTTGCCATAAAGAACACAAAAATAATTACTAAGCGCCTAAAGTGAACTAGGGTATGAAATGCCTAAATGGAAGTAGACTATTTGATTAAGTCCTTGACACTGGCCGCATCTATCTTGATGCCAGGTCCCATGGTCGTTGAAATGGCGATACCTTTCAGATAAGTTCCCTTACTGGAAGCCGGTTTGAGACGAACTATAGTTTCTAAAAAGGCGGCTGCATTTTCCACAAGCTTCTCTACTCCGAAAGAAACTTTGCCCATTGGAACGTGGACAATTCCGGCTTTTTCAACCTTGAAATCAATTTTCCCTGCTTTTAGCTCTTGGACCGCTCTCGCTATATCAAAAGTTACCGTTCCGGTTTTTGCATTGGGCATAAGCCCTCTGGGGCCGAGAAGCCTTCCAATCTTTCCAACAGAACCCATCATGTCAGGAGTAGCAACAGCTTTGTCAAAGCCAAACCACCCTTTTTTAATTTTTTCTATTAATTCGTCATTCCCGGAATAATCCGCACCGGCGTCCAAGGCCTCTTTTTCCTTTTCCCCTTTAGCAAATACCAGGACTTTTACTTCCCTGCCAAGGCCATTGGGCAGAACGACTGTCCCTCGAACCATCTGATCGGCATGCCTTGGATCTACACTAAGACGGACGGCAACATCAACAGTCTCATCAAATTTAGCATAAGATGAATCGATTGCTAATTTGACAGCATCGCTGAAAATATGCTTTGCTCCAACATCTACTTTTTTACTTGATTTTAAATATTTTTTACCCCGCTTCGGCATGTTTTTTGTTTACTCCTTGTTTACATGTTTCGCAGTTAGTTTCTTAGTTATAAATTTTGTGCTTTTTATGGCAAAACTTTTTTCTTTTCGCCACAAAGGCCCCAAAGCACGAAGAAAAAATAACAAAATAAAATCCTTTGCCTACGGCCCGGAGGGTGTCTTTGTGTCTTGGTGGCAAAT
>JAYEFV010000273.1:0-2977 GCA_034658755.1 Thermodesulfobacteriota bacterium
AATGTATTCTACCATTTATAATAAAGACAAAGCGAAGCGCCTTCCACATTCGACGTTCGATGTTGGACGTTCGATGTTCGATGTTCAAATTGTTGCGTCTAAAATTACGACTAAAATTTCATATCACGTTGAAATTACGTATACAGGTCAGGAGTTCTGAAATTGGCAATTACTTGGGGAAATGAGCATTTTTAACGAGGACTTTGGATCTTAAATGCCTTCTTTGTCCTTAACCCTGAACGTTGAACCCTGAACCTGTGAACGGTTACAGATAAAGATATAGGGTGTCGCTGTGAACTTTACTGAAAAACGGAAAATGGAAAGATTTACTCTTGAACTTCCGGCATTGATTTCTATAATGGATGAAAACGAAAACCAGCGGGCCTTTGAAGTTATGATCGGCAATATCTCTTCCGGAGGCTCGTATTTCATAACAGATCAGCTATTGTCAGTGGGGACTAATGTGAAAATGGACCTGATTCTCCCTATAGATAAGTTTAAAAAGTATGGGGGTAAAAGATCGCGTGTCGATGTTTCAGGATCGGTAATTCGAACAAACAATCATGGGGTGGCAGTTTGTTTTGATAAGAACTTTCACATATCGCCATTGAATACCTGATAATATCCCAACCCGGATAAACCCGCCCTCCTGTTATCTTTTCTCTATTCCCTATTTAATATGGTAATTTAACCGTATTATAATGTATTGACTTTTTAGAAATATATGATAAATGTGGATCATTGGCTTTTTGAATAATTATTCTTTATAAAAATTAGAGTAAAGTCATGCCGTTGAAGAAGTTACGAAAAAATAACACCTATAATTCCATCCCCAACGCATTTCTTAACATTGTGGGTCGAAATATGCTCCAAAATGAACTTTTGCTTTCGTTTCTGCAAAAGGAAACAGGCCTGAAGGGCACATATTTCCCAAACCTGGAATCAATATCAGCCATTGATGCAAATGAGTCGGCAATCCCGCAATTGCTTATTTTGGACTACAAAAATATTGATTTGGGAAATCTTTGGACGGACATCCGTGCATTGAATTGTTCAAACTCATCCACGTGTTTCTTTGTTGTGTGCAATGCCGAACCCGACCCGCAGTTTGAAAAAGGTGCTATGGATAACGGCATACAGGGCATCTTTTATAATAACGATCCCCTGAAGTTAATCAGCAAAGGTGTTCGTGCTGTTTTGAACGGAGATTTATGGTATTCAAGAAAAACATTAAAAAAAATCCTTATGGAAAAACAATCCTTATCTAATTCGTTATTACATCCTGCCGTGTCCCGTTTGACAGGTCGAGAAAAACAAGTACTTTCCTGTATCGCTTCCGGAAACACCAGCAAGGTTATTGCTGATGAACTCTGCATCAGTATGCATACTGTCAAAACCCATATCTACAATATCTATAGAAAGATAAATGCTACCAACCGGCTTCAGGCTTCGTTGTGGACCGCCAAATACCTTTAATTTTCACGAGCGATTTCACTGCATCCACTTTGTTATGCGTCATTCGCGGTGAAATACCACAGCTTCATAACGCATGCCTCGCGGCTACAGCAAACTCTCTCGTGAAAATCCAAAATATTCCTTTATATCTTCCAAAAACTGAGGGAATTGCGGTGAAATACCACAGCTTCATCCCTGATGCCTTGCAAATGAATGAATCAACCTCAGCTCCGCCTCAAACCGACGAGTTGTGGCATTTTGCAAGGTTTCAGGTTTTTTCAAGCCTTGCTACCGACTCTATGTGATGCGTATGCGGAAACATATCAACAGGCTGCACCTCCAGTACCCTGTAACTTTGTTTTATCATGCCAAGATCCCTTGCCATTGTAGCAGGATTGCAGGAAACATAAACAATCCTTCCGGGCGCCATTTCAAGAACCCGGTCCACAACATCCTTGTGCATGCCGGCCCTGGGAGGATCGATGATCATAACATGGGGCCTGACCTTAAGTTTTAAAAGGCTTTCTTTAATGTCTCCAAGAACAAACCGGCAATTTGTTATTCCGTTTATCCGGCAGTTTTTTGCTGCATCGTTTACAGCGCTTTCAACAATTTCCATGCCGATTACCTCTTTTGCAGACCCGGAAATATATATTGCGATAGCACCTGTACCGCTATAGAGATCCACAACCGTCTCCCGGCCCGAGAGTCCGGCATATTCCTTGATGGTATAGTATAACCTTCGGGCGCCCAGGGTATTGGTTTGAAAAAAAGAGTTTGCCGATATTTCAAACTCAAAATCTCCGATTTTATCCTTTATGCAGGAACTCCCGGCAAGTTGAATTTCATATTCCCCCACGGCAATACCGGCTTTGCGAGAAGTGATGTTGTTTACCACTGAAATGATTTGAGGATATTTATCCATGAGTAAAAAGGCCAGGGGCTTCACGGTTTGCGGATCTTCTTTTGCGGTAATGATGTTTACCATCCACTGATCGTACGCAACAGAATGTCTGAGCATAAGAAAACGCCAGAAACCTGTATGGCTGCGAAGCCCGTAAACAGGGGCATCTGAAAGCTTGATGAATGTTCTGACATCATCGAGAATATGGTTCCCCAATTCCGGTTGAAGCAGACATGAGCCCGTATCAAGAACTTTGTAAAAAGTCCCCGGCACATGAAGCCCGAGAGCAAAACCCATGTCAACACCCTCTTTGCCCATTTCGTCCGGCAAAAGCCACCTCCGGTCGGAGCAGGAAAACTCCATTTTGTTCCGGTATCCAAAAATTGCGGGGGATGATATTGTCGGATGCACCGGTACGTCCCGGATAAGCCCGATTCGCTCAATCGATTCCTGAACATGCTGTTGTTTGTACTCAAGCTGTTTATGGTAATTCAAAAACTGCCATTTGCAACCGCCGCAAAAACCGCTGTACATACAATCCGGAGAGATCCGGAATGGAGACGGCTTAACCAGTGTGTGGACACGGGCCTCCGCATATTGCTTCTTTTTCTTTACGAT
>JAYEFV010000274.1:0-5188 GCA_034658755.1 Thermodesulfobacteriota bacterium
AGCATTATCCCCGAATTCATTGAAAATAACAAAGGGCTCAGGAACTTTGAATGCTTTAGGATGTTCAAGGGCCGCCCTTAGCATCAATTGTGAGACCTTGTTGGTATCCGACCCGTAAGCCACGCCAACTGAAACTTTCGCGCGAACTCTATGGTCAGATAACGTCAAGTTGGTAATATTTTTTTCCAGGAAGCTGCTGTTAGGCACCAGAATATGAAAATTGCCGGCGGTCCGGATGCAGGTGCGACGCGCACCAATGTCTTCTATGACACCAAAACTGTCTTCAACCTCTATAATGTCGCCGATTTTGATTGGACGTTCCATCATAATAATGAAACCGCTGATAAAATTATTGATCAAATTTTGTGCGCCAAAGCCCACGCCAATGGCTATGGCGCCTCCAAGGAAAGTAAAAGCGGTTAGGGGTATATTGACCGTTCTCAAGGCGAACAGGACTATGAAAAGCAGGGCAAAATAATAAAGCAATTTTTCAATTACCACTGCCGCTTTTTCATCAAGCTTGGTACGTGGTAACAGGCGTTTCCGTGTGGCCGATATCATACGTTTGGCTATTATTATGCCGATGATCAGGATAATCACGGCAGTAAATATTTCTTTAACCGTCACAGCATTTTCATCAATCACCCAAAGTTCAAATTCCCAAATTTTTTGTACTTTTCCGCCGACGGCTTTCAATTGTTTGGCCAATGAAAAATGTGCGCGTTTCATGCCTAACTCAGCAATAAAACGTTGTGCAAGCTCTCTCTCGCCTTGAAGCATGGATTGATACTCGAATGTCCTTCCCGACAGTTTCTTCAGGGCTTTCAATCGATTATCAACATGTTGTTTTAACTTCTGCTCAAAATCATTGCTTGAACGTTGGTTTTGAATGGCCACAATTTGGGACTGTAAAGTCGTCTGAAATTTTTGTTGCAGAGGTATCAGCCGTTCTATGCTCGCAATATGGGCTTTAGCTTCTTTATGCCAGGTTTCCAGTAATTCGTAGTCTAAGTTTTCTTTTAAAAGGTTATAACGGCGCTGCCAGATTTGCTCCTTTTTATTTAATATTTGGAGCATATTTTCTGTTTGTTCTAAAACTTTCTGATAGGTTTCACGCCAGGCTTCGCGTTCTTTTAGAAAAGCTTCGGCCAGTTCCGCTGAGGCTTCATCCTCCTCATAAACTCTTTCGTATGCTTTTTGAGCTTTCAGCCAGGTATTTTCAACGACGTCTTGTCCCTGAATCAGCGTCTTAATCCGTTTTTGAAGTTTTGTCCTTTGGGTTTGTATATCTTCAAGGTGTTTTTTTAAATCATCTTGATCAAAAGATAATCGCGCTTTGATCCAGTCTGCCTGTTTTTGGGCAATGTCCCTGGTCAATTTTACCAGATGCAGTTCTTTCGTGAAATTTTGATATGTGATTTCGTAAAAATCAAGATTTGCCCCGGCTATTTCTCTTTCTATCTCGGCCTGGCTAAAATTAAATTGAAGGACCAATGTGACTTTCTCATCTTTAACTATTTCGAGTTCTTCCTTTATATGGCGTAATGCTTTTTGGGCGCTATCGGCCTTGTTTTCAGCTTCTTGTGTCATTTTTTCGGCCAGTTTTAACGAAAGCTCAGCGTTTTCTTTTTTCTGAGAAGTGGTGCTCAGCTTATTCAAAAAAAGATCATACATGCTTAAAAAATAGGGGGGCTTTTGCGAAATGCCTATCCCATGTTCGTCTTCTATGGTTTCTTTTAGAATGCTTTCTTCTTTTTTCAGAGAATCTTCTCTTTTTAAGGCCGTAAGATGGCGTTCATAGATAGCCTTTATACTTCTAAGTTTAACTGTGCGCTCTTGTAATTGGGCCAGTGTTACCCCCATCTGCTTTGCGTTTTGCTCGGTTTCGGCCGCGATACTTATTTTTAACCGCTCATTAATTTTTTCTATTTTACGCTTTATTTTTGAAGAAAGAGGTTCATGCGATTCTTTGCCGGCGGTGAGGTGCAGGTTTGCATGGTTTTCGGCATGTACTTGAAATGCAAATACCCATTGGCCTGCAAGATAAAAAATCACAATGAAAGTAAGATAAAATAAACAACAGGTGCTTTTTAAAGGGGTTTCATGAGTTATGGTTTTCATAAATATTTTTTTCCAAGTATTATCTTTAATAAATCTGTCTTACATTTTGAAATAGTGGACAATAATCGCTATTGACAGTAAAAGCAAAAGCAGTCAGAACAAAAATGTTAAGGTGATATAAGTCAGTTGATTCAGTTTTTTTGCTTTTCAATCCGTTGCAGCATTTAGGTTTTATCTCGATTTTTAGGAAACTTCTTTTGATATTCTCCTGTAAAAAGTTTCTGCGTACGTTCTATACCATTGCGTACAAACTCTTCGCCTTCAGCTTTTAGATATGTCAATATAGTTTTTTGAATATTTTTTTCGTACCGATAAGGAACCGGAATTAAACCCATTAATCTGTTAAAGGCTTCCCGAAGCTTTTTCGGTGTGTCAGGCTCGTTTAACATTAAGTATTCCTTTCACGGCATCTTCCTTTTTATCTGGCAAGCTGATTTGAATTTTTTAGTGTGTAACAGAAAATAAGGATTTGTCCCAAAAACCGATGAGCCCGAAATCTCCAGGATGGGTGCCAAAATAACATCCCTCCGGTGCAATATCTTCCAGAATATCGAAAATATCCTGGAAAAGTATTTCTTTTTTGTACTTATATATCTTATCGTTGTCTTTTATCTTTTCAATTTCACACAATTTATGTTCAGTTTTTGCCAGCTTTTTTACGGCATCTTGGCCAAGCACTAATGTGTGCAAAAAATTCAGGCAGTCATCGATCAATTCGCCAACATTAAGCGTTGTATTTTGACTAATTGTGCGCAGTCTGTATTCACTTCCCAATTTCATTTTGTCCTCTTTAATACACCCAAAGGATAGGGCTTTTTTTTAATTTTTCCAGGATTTTTTATACTCTCCTATTTTTGCCACATACTTATGCCTCATATCTTTCGAAACAATCCTGGCCATCTTCTCGGACACCAAGGTAATACAGGAAGAAAATAGCGAGTCTTTAATAATGGGTGTGCCCTTAGGAAGAAACGCAGTGAAGGTAAGCAACAAAACAGAAACAAGCAATACCCCTTTGATGATGCCGATGACGGCACCTAACGTGGGTTTTACCCAACTCAAAAAGTCGATTTTCAATAAGTAGTTGACAATCACTCCCAATATACTAATCGCAAAAAAAAATCCAAAAAAAATAGTGAGGAAACTCAATAGGTTGACATGCGAAGCGTCCGGCATCCAATATAATAAGGACTCTGCAACTTCCATGTAAAATGCTGAAGCTACAAAGAAGCCGACCAATACCCCTGTGATTGAAAACAATTCCCTGATAATTCCTATGAAAACACCTCTTATCAGACAAAAGCATAAAATCATTATGATACCTAAATCAAACAGGTTCATGGTTGTCCTCTGTTATTGTCGCCACTTTTCCAACCCAAAAATTTTATCGCCTTCCATCATACGCCATCTCAAGCGTAATACTCTGCATAAATTTTATTCTTACCGGAATTTTATTAATAATAACTATTATTCAGCCTGTGAATTGTTTTTATAGTTCAAAATTTTCGTTAAGTTTAGATAGTTCTACGTCTTAATCGGTAAATTAAAATAGGCCTATTCGTTATTGAATGATTAACTAGATTATATTTCATTTGGTATTGTTATATCATTTTCAGGCTGGGTAATATGAACTAATGACGATACTATTCTCAATAATAGGTGATAAGATATTATCTTCATGATAAATTCGGTAAAGATAGACCGCTCTTCCTCCTTTTTATAAGTCAAAAAGTATATTTTTATTGAAAAACAGAGCTAAACCATTTCAGCAGAGGTTACAAGCCAATCCACTGACCGACCGTTTCTACTGCTCGTCCCCTGCCAAAATATTATATGAAGATTTTAAAATAATACAGCTCCTCAATAAAAGAGATGTATTAAGCGCAAATAGAATCACAGCCCTGTCTTCTCTCTTATCGTTTCTGCCATATCGGTTTTTTCCCAGGTGAATTCAGGTTCACTGCGGCCGAAGTGCCCGTAGGCCGAAGTTTTGCGATATATTGGCCGTAGCAAATTAAGATATTTAATGATGGCGGCAGGCCGTAAATCGAAGGTTTCCAAGATACTTTTCCTCACCTTATGCTCAGGAACCACGCCGGTTCCCATAAGGTTGACCATTACAGATACAGGTTCTGCAACACCAATGGCATAGGCGATTTGTACTTCGCATTTTTTGGCAAGACCGGCAGACACAACATTTTTGGCCACATGTCTGGCCATATACGAAGCGCTGCGATCTACCTTTGAAGGATCCTTTCCGGAAAAGCAACCCCCACCGTGACTGCCCTGACCACCATAGGTGTCGACAATAATTTTCCTGCCGGTAAGACCACAATCTCCCATAGGACCGCCGGTCACAAACCGGCCGGTTGGATTAATTAAATATCTGGTATCTCCATCCACCATATCCCGTGGGATAATTTTTTTGACCACTTCCTCAATCACCGCTTCTTTTAGTTCCTCATACGAAACATCCGGTTTGTGCTGGGCAGAGACGACTATCGTATCGACCCGTTTCGGAGTTCCGTTCTCGTATTCGATGGTTACCTGAGATTTACCATCAGGCCTCAGGAAATCCAGAGCACCGTTCTTTCGAACCGTTGCCAGACGGCAGGTTAATTTGTGGGCAAATATAATAGACATTGGCATGAGTTCCGGGGTTTCATCACAGGCATAGCCAAACATCAAACCTTGATCACCCGCCCCCTGCTCCTTGAAAAGTCCCTCGTCAACATTGACTCCCTGAGCGATATCCGCTGATTGTTGGTCAATACTAGTAATAATCGAACAGGTCTGCCAGTCAAATCCCATTTGGGATGAATGGTAACCGATATCTTTTATGGTTTCTCGAACCCGTTCAGGAATATCCACATAACAGTCTGTTGTGATTTCACCGGCGACCAAGGCCAAACCGGTTGTTACCAGGGTCTCACAGGCAACCCTGCTGTTTTTATCCTCTGCAATCATTGCATCTAAAATTGAATCCGATATGGCATCTGCGACTTTGTCGGGATGTCCTTCTGTAACCGACTCAGATGTAAAAAAGAATTGTTCCTTGTCCATTAAA
>JAYEFV010000274.1:5288-11723 GCA_034658755.1 Thermodesulfobacteriota bacterium
CCTGCTGTTTTTATCCTCTGCAATCATTGCATCTAAAATTGAATCCGATATGGCATCTGCGACTTTGTCGGGATGTCCTTCTGTAACCGACTCAGATGTAAAAAAGAATTGTTCCTTGTCCATTAAACCCTCCAAAGGTTAACCAGTCGCCCCTCGGCCAGAAGGTATATGCAGTGGCCGTCCGGAAAGATATAAAGGCGTACATGAGTTTAGCCTTCCTTTTATATTTTTTAACAATCTATTTTAAAAACCCTTTCCAAAAAGTATATAATCTAATTTTTGTATATATATTATTTTCGGTAAGACCGCAGTCACCCAGGGCCTGCCAGTGACGAATTTGCCGTTGGCTTTGATGAAATAACGGGCGCTAGCATCGGTCATCTCCTAGGGTATTACCTCTATATTTCTATGGTTTTTCAATATTTTTATTCCTGCCAAATAGTGAGCTTTAAACCGGCCATGTTCATCTTTGGTGATATATTCGATTTTTGTATCCAACATGGCTGATTCTGATGAAATAGAGCTGTAGTATTTCATATTGGCAATGTTGTCCTTTTTTAAGCTGTTTAATATCTTTGAAGGTTCCTTTACCACTATAAACATTGATTTTAAGTTCGTCTCTCATATTTTAAATTGAAATACATACGGAAGATCATTTGCGTCAATTTCGACAATATCAAATTGTTTTGATTTTAGGGCACGAGTATCTTTTTTACTTGCCTTAGAGGTAATTTTGACCTTTTGATTCATAAAGTTTCCTCCTTAATAGCAAAACTGCTTAGCCCGAAGACAGTTTGATGAGTTTGATTTAAACTTACAAAGCTCCACCGGAATGAACTAACTTCACTAGTTCAAATAAGTCTTGAATAGTGTTTGTTGTTTTGGAGAGAAAATAATTTGCGCCATTTTGCGCTGCTTCAGCCCGATATTCCGGAGAGTCATAATTGCTGTTAATCGTAATGACAGCATTTGGGAATTTATATTTTATTTTTTTGACCAGCTCCAAACCGTTTTGCTTTTCCAGGCGAATGTCCATAAGGATAAATTCGGGTTGGTGTTGCTTGATTTGTTTTAATGTCTCTTCTGCGCTGGATGCTTCCATGATTGTCACAAAAGGAAATTTTAATTCTAAAATCGCTTTTATTTTCTGGCGCAATTTGATATCATTTTCGACAATCAATATTTTGAACATTTTGTTCCCAATAGGTACCACTTACATTAGAAGTCTGGATGGTAAGCTAAAATTATTTTTTTGATATTGTTTTTTTAATCCACCTTAACTCAATTAACCTTTATCGTATATGGGGAAAATTATGTATTTCAGTTCACGCTTTTGATTATTTTTTTTAATTTAACAGCAGATTATCTAAAACTTGCAAGATGGATGATGCCCTTAAATCAAAGGGGGCATAAAATCTCAAAGCCGATAATAGCGCTATGGTAAATGTTAAAAAAATTATTATTGTTGAAGACCAAACTCTGGTTCGCCAAGGGCTTCGGTCTCTTCTTGATTCTGAAAAAAATTTAGAGGTAGTTGCTGAGGCTGGAGATGGAATCGAGGCGATTCGCTGCGTTGAAAAACACAAACCCGATCTGGTTTTGCTGGATCTTGCTATGCCGAAAATGAGCGGGCTGTCCGCTCTCCAGGATATAAAAAATAAGTATCCAAAAACAAAAACCTTGGCGTTGACATTTCACAGTTCCGAAGAATACATCCTGGAAGCATTTAAATCCGGTGTAGATGGGTATTGTTTAAAAAAGGATTCACACATCGAACTTTTATCTGCAATTAAAAGTATTTTTTCCGGAAAAAGTTACATTAGCCCATCCATTTCCAGTAAAGTTTTGGAAGGATATCTCGAAGGTCGAAAAAAAATAAAGAAAAAGACGACATGGGAAACCTTGACACAACGTGAAAAAGAGGTGTTGAAACTGGTGGGCGAAGCTCATTCAAGTGTTGAAATTGGTGATATCCTCTGTATCAGCCCTAAAACGGTGGACAAACACCGTTCGAATATTATGAATAAATTAAATTTGCACAATGCAGCGGCGCTAGCGGCTTATGCTATCGAAAAAGGACTTGTTACCAAGTAGCTCAAACTTTATTCAAGTTGCCACAATGCCCGTATAACAGTCCCTTTTTTAGGGGCGGACATAATCGTTAATGTCCCGCCAAACAATTCTGTGCGCTCTTTAATGTTATCGAGGCCAAAATTCCGCTCACAACTTTCTTTTTCCTGAATTTCGTTTAGATTAAATCCCACGCCATTATCTTCAACGATCAGCGCTATTCGCTTATCGATTTGTTTTAAAGATATGTTTACTTTATCCGCATGGCTGTGCTTGGCTATATTATTCATGGCTTCCTGCAATATCCGGTAAACTAAAATTTTTAAGGAATCCCGAACCTGATCCTCTTGGATTCTAATTTGGCTTTCAATATCGATCCACGAATAAATTTCCTTAAATTCACGACACAAACTCCGCATAGCAGCCTTAAGTCCTAAATCATCTAAAATCGAAGGGTGTAAATTTCGGTAAATTCGCTGCGTTTCCTCTATCGTATCGTGAACGATAGAAAGTAAATCGTCCAAAGGATGACCCAGATCACTCGACCTTTGGTCAATTTCGGATATGATTTTTTCAAGGCTGTATTTAATCGCCGTCAGTTTTCCGCCAATGCTGTCATGCAGTTCCTGAGATACAAGTTTCCGTTCGGATTCCTGGGCATCAACAAGCTTTGAGGACAAATCGCGCATGGCATTCTCCACTCGTTTTTGTATGCTGATATCAGCAACCGAGATCAACTGCCCAATGATTTTGCCGTCACTGTCATGCAAGTCTGAACTGTTGACCAGACCCCAGAATTGTTTGCCGTTTTTTTGTCGAAATGGTAATTCGATACCTTCCAATGGTACATTGCCGCTAATAACCAAACGGAAATCATCTTTAAACGAATCGATGACTCCTTGCGGCCAGTAAGCGAATGGATATTTTGATTTTAACAATTCCGCTTCACTCCAACCGACCATATTGCAGAATGCCCGGTTGACATAAATTTGGTGACCTTCCACATCAATTCCGGCAATACCCGCTGGTATAGAATCCTCAATTGCTTTTCGGAAAATATGTTCCGCTATCAATACTTGTTCAACCGCTTTTTCCTTAGCATCTTCTTGCTCGATCACCTCAACAGCCATTTCCGGTTCAGAATTATCCTTATTCAGCCCGTCTTGTTTCTCCAAGGATTTTTTTACACTTTGCTTCGCTTGATTATAGGTTACATCCCTTTTCTTTAATTTTTTGACTTTTTTCTCTAATTCTTCATAGGTTGGCTTGCTGGCCATCATCAAATCCTCCACCTGAGAAAGATCATATGCTAAAGACTATATAGCCAAGATCCCATATATCCTAATGAAATATACAGGTTCATACTCCTATGGGTATATTTGATTTCAGCATATAATTGCTATCATTTTTAAGGAATTTTCAAATGATATCATTTGTTGAATAGCATGAGGGAACAAGAACTGCAATTATAATCGAATATGAACGAATGTCCGGCGTCCAAACCAAGCACTCGGAAATCTCGAAATATTTCTCCTCTGGTTATCATACATAACTTCATCATCCCAAATACATAATTTTACTTATTTACGATCAACTTACGATCTATGTATTTATATTAGAATGTATAAAAAAAGAAAAACGATTTTTTTCTGAGATGATATGACCCAAAAAAAATCGTTAAAGGAGTCCATATGAGAAAGGCACGAGAGGGAGACACAGTTCGGGTGCACATAACCGGTAGCCTGGATGACGGAACCGAGTTCGCAACAACTGAAGGGGAAGTGCCGATGGAATTAACAATTGGCGAGGGCATGCGCATTTCCGCCTTACAGCAAAGCGCTCTCGGTATGGCGGCTGGAGAAAAAAAGACAGTCCGATTGGAGTCTAACCAAGCATTTGGAGAAAAACGTCCTGAGCTTATCTGGCAGATTCCTCGTAGCACAATCCCGGACAATATTGACCTTACCGTTGGGACTCAGGTACGGGTCAGCTCAAAGGGAGGTGATCCTGTCCAAGTTACAGTAACAAATATATCCTACGAACAGGTCACTATAGACGCTAACCCTCCATTTGCTGGACAAGCTTTAACCTTTGATATCGAACTTGTCGAAATTGTATAAATAATATCTCGGGTAGGATAAATAATTATCGGCACCACCCCACCATTACCACTTCCAGTTCGATGTTCAATAAATGGCCGTTTAGTGTGAGAGACATTAAGGTTTATAAATTACGAATGTACTTTCGCGTAATGCGGCTATCAAGTTTCATTAAAACAATCAATCAGAAAGCATTGATTAACGTTTAAATTCCATGATTTTTAACTTGTTATTTAATTCACTAATGAAATTAGGTACAAATAGGTACAAGTTTCTACAACTTTTCATCTTTTTGATCTGTTTCACATCTGTAACCTCCTTAATATATGCACAGAGTCCTAATCTAAAACTTCGCATAGATTATAAAAAAAATTTGCTAACCATATCGGCACAAGATGCTGATTTAAAAAATGTACTTTTAAAACTCGCGGATAAAACAGGTATTTATGTTAGATTCCCAAATTCTTTAAAAAAACAAATAACAATTAGAATATCTGGTCTTTCTCTTAACGAAGCATTGTCGAGGATTTTAAAGGGTATGAATTATGCAGTAATCTATTCTGGTTCAAGAAAGAATCGAAGTATTGTTTCAGAAGTTTTAGTATATAATAATTCGAAAAGGTCAAGGATATCAAGCCGGGCAAAACTTCGTGAAAGACAACTATCCCATAGAATAAGATATTATGAAAGACGTCTTGAATCCATGAAGAAGAAATTGTCAAAAGTCAATAAGAATAGCAGACAAGGTAAACGCTATTTAAGGCAGATCAGATCTTATGAAAATACTCTCGAAAACCTGAAAAAAAAGATTCAATGACCTGGAATGGAACCTGAGAATTAACTCAAAAAATCGATTTTAAGTAAGTAGTTGACAATTGCTTCCAATATGCTGATCGTAAAAAAGAACCCTAATAAAATGCTGAGAAAACTCAATAGGTTGAGATATATGGGAAACCCATATAATAAAGGTTTTCTGAGAAGCAGAGGTTACAAGCTAACCCACTGACCAACCGTTTCCACTGCCCGGCCGCTTCCAAAATGCTCTATGAAGATTTTAAAATAATATAGCTCTTCCTTGCTCCGGACCATCGTATAACTGCTCTTGGCTTCTTTTAACTCTTCATCTTTAACCATCTTATCAAAATATTTGGGAAGCACATCAGCAGACCCGGATCCTTGAGAAAATTCCTGTTTGAGCCGCCATACAATCTCTTTGGGCAGTACGTTTTCATAAGCTTTTCTGAAGATCCATTTTTCGATTTTTTGATCGCCGTCCGGTCTTTGCTTATATTCAGAAGGAATGGCCATGGCATATTTAAGCAACTCCCCGGATATCAAGGGGGTAACAACCCGGACGGAATTGCATAGATTCATACGGTCAAGGCGTAATGACGCATTGTGATGTAAAAAGCCGATACATTTCATTTGTTGTGCGAATAATTCTTCAGTTGGAAAGTCCTTAAGATACAGATATCCGCAAAACACTTCATCACCACCTTCTCCGGAAAGCAGGACCTCTATGCCTTGTTCTTTTGCATATTTAGAGATGAGATAATTCGACACAGAACTTCTCACCAAAGAAGGATCAAAGGATTCCAGGCTCCAAATTACCTGGGGCAGTACCTCCAGAATTTGATCAAGGTCTACAATCAATTCATGGTGGTTGGAGCGGATATAGTCGGCCATTAAACGGGCGCATGTAATGTCTTCACTTTCTCCCACACCCAGGGCAAATGTCTTCAAGCGCTCATCCTTTCCAAATTTATCCCTGTAGGCCTTGCCGGCCATCCAGGCAATAACACTGCTGTCTATTCCGCCACTGAGAAGGCTTCCCGTGGGCACTTCAAAGTTCACACGGTTTTGGAAACTGCGCCGGATAATGTCTCTGATTGTTTCCGCCATCTCGTTGGGGTCGCTATGTAAGATTTCAGGCTGACTTTTCGGCAGTTCGGCAAACCGGAATAGCGTGCCCGTGCTGTCCATGTAATATCCCGGCGGAAATTCATGTATATCATCGGTTATTCCTATCAGGCTTTTAAGTTCGGAAGACAGGTAAAGCACTCCATTCTTTCTTCCATAAAAAAGGGTTTTGATGCCTAAAAGATCTCTGGCCGCAAATAGGTTTTCTCCATCGGATATCACGAAGGCGAAGATGGCATCGTCCAGATATTCGAACATTTGGCTGTCATATTGTTTGTAAAGATGAACAAACAGGCGCTCCTCTCTAAAGGGACCATCTGCTTCACCGCTGTGTTTGGCCCGTTGG
>JAYEFV010000275.1:0-2976 GCA_034658755.1 Thermodesulfobacteriota bacterium
GTGTACCCAGGATTGACAAACTGCGCCGGGTGAAGGCAAATATCCGTTTTCTATCCATAGAACCTTTGCTTGAGGATCTGGGAAAGCTTGATTTGACAAATATAAATTGGATAATTGTCGGTGGAGAATCAGGTCCAAAGGCCCGTCCCATGAAACCCGCATGGGTTAAGCACATCAAACAACAGTGTGAAGATCAAAACATATCCTTTTTTTTCAAGCAATGGGGCGGATGGGGCGCTGATGGAATAAAGCGATCCAAAAAAGCAAACGGAAGACTTTTATCAGGACGAACATGGGATAGTATGCCGGATTTATTAAGACCGTCTTATGTTCCCTGTTAACTGAAATTATTTCGGAATAGGCAAAGGCAAAATGGCGAAAAAGAGTGAAAAATGAACTGAATTAATCATAAAAGAGGTAAGAGCGAACCACTTTTTCACCATGTCCTTGATGATGCGGGATTTGCGGCCATGATATGGCTTGAAATGGGGAAGATATGAGTGTTTCAGAAGATATTATTTATCGGTATTGGGGAAAGGCGGATAAGAATGCTTCGCTTGATGATGACCTATCATATCATCCTGCTATCTGCCATATGCTTGATACAGGTTTAGTTGCTCAAGCCCTTCTTAATTATTCAAGCCATGCCTTTCTAAATTCCTTTTTGCAGCATCTTGATTGTTCGGATAACGAAAAAATTGCATGGATATCTTTTATTGTGGCGTTACATGATATAGGTAAAATATCACCTGGTTTTCAAGCCAAGCGCATGGATCTGATAAATGATTTACCAAAAGAATCGTATCCATTTTCATCAGACTTTGATGAAACTGATCATGGGCGTATAACATTCATGATTCTTCCAGCTATTTTTGAACAAGCCGCCAATTGTTCTCGAATAACTGCCATTGAAATTTCCCGAGCAATTGGCGGTCATCATGGAGAATTCCATCAGAATCAATCCCCTCAGCACAGAAAATCGCCCGGAAAAGGTAAATGGGAAGATGCACGAAATCTTATTGTCAAAAATTTAGCGCAAGAATTTAAACTAAATTGGGACACATTCCCTTTTAAAAACGAGGAAAGCATTTCCGCTTCTGGCGGGTGTCAAGAGAGTTGTCACCTGATCCATAGTTTAGGCCGCCTTTTTTAGGCAGTGCATCTGGCTGGTCTCATCCCATTTTTCAGGATTCAGCAAAACCTGATGCACAGGGTTCCAATTACGTATTTGTTTTGACCATCGATTCGGATTTCGTCTTCGAGCTTTTTCATACACTCTCCGTCGATTGGCGAGGATATGTTCCTCGCGGCCAAAATGACGATCATCAGGAGTAACGAAACGAATCGAACTGTGTAAATGCTGTGTATTGTACCAGAAAGCGAATCCATCGACCCATGACTGCGCCTGCTCAATATTTTCAAATGGTTTTGAGGGATATTCAGGTCGATATTTCATCGTTCGAAAAAGCGATTCAGAATATGGATTGTCATTGCTGACGCTGGGCCGTGAGAAGGAGGGGATGACTCCCAGTTTGTGTAAAGTAGCCAGCATGGTGGCACCTTTCATCGGCCCGCCGTTATCGGAGTGTAGCACAAGTTCTTCGGGTTGAACACCGTGAACCAAGCACGCATGGGCCAATAGCATCGAGCTGTGGTCCATGGATTCTTCGGCAAAAACCTGAGCAGCGATAATTTTTCGGCTCCAAACATCGACAATCATGTAAAGGTAGAAAAATCGACCCCGTACGGAAGTCTTCAGGTACGTGATGTCCCAACTCCACACCTGGCATGGTCCGGTGGACACATGCTCCTTTGGGCGACAAGAAACAGCAGGCTTTGAAGCCTGGCGGTGGGTCAGCATCTTATGCTCTTTGAGAACTCGGTAGAAAGTCGATTCAGAGGCCATGTAAACACCTTGATCCGCAAGTTTGGGTACGATCTGTTTGGGAGAGAGATCCCGGAATGGCGCACTGTTGGATACATCGAGTATCTGTTGCCTTTCCTGCTCGCTGAGCTTGTTGGCCGGCGCTGTCGTAGGCCCCTTGCGCTGATCTTGACCGCCATGTCGCTGGCGCCACCTGATGATTGTACGGACACTGATGCCCATTATGGTAGCGGCTTTTTTCAACCTGGCACCGGATTTAACTGCCCTATCAATAAGATCTATGATCATTTTCCGTTGCTCCCGGCTGTGGGGTCGCCCTCGTCCCCCCAGATCTCCTGGACTTTTTTTTTCAACACCAATAGTGCTGCCGTCTCCGCTAGGGCTTTGTCTTTTCGATTGACCTCCTTTTCCAGGTCTCGAATGCGTTTGGCAGCATCGTTCTTTTGTTTATCCTTCTTTTTCGAGAATCCGTTTTGCAAGCCATCGAGCATCTGCGAACGCCATTGGTCAAGATATGCCTGATGCAGTCCTTTTTTGCGGAGAAACGCGCCAAGCTGCTCGTCATCAAGCGAGGCAGCTTCCACGACGACCTTGAGCTTATCTTCAGCACTCCAATCGTTGGGACGTTTGGGATTTTTTATTTTCGCCATTTTTGTATACTCGTGTGCATTGTTGGGAAAACCATACGATGGACCGACTCCGGCCATGCGAAGCCATTTCGAAAGCGTCGATTGAGGAACGTCGACCTGTTTGGACAACGCCGAAGCTGATATCGCATCTGGACCGGACAATTTTTGTATCATCGCATTTTTGAACATATCGGAGTACTGCATGTCAACCTCCTCCGCCCCCAAAATGAATTTTGCGGAGAAATATTTTGCCGCCACCGATGGGGAAGCCCCCCGGGGGGCTTCCCCATCGGTGACCAAACCGGCAAGAGGTGACAACTATCCTAACACAGGGGGAAGGCGTTTCAGTGTTTTGGCAAACTGTTTTAGCTCTTTATCGTCAAGAGGGACACCAAAGACAGATGTTACTGTTTTTCCTTTCCGTCCTTTGACCTCTCTTCTGATTCTTACAATGCCATCGTT
>JAYEFV010000276.1:0-11711 GCA_034658755.1 Thermodesulfobacteriota bacterium
CTTTTTTAGATTTCTGATTGATTGTGGGCCATTCTTCGGCAATATTTAATAGGTATTCTTCCTGAACACAGAGATCATTAAAGTCACCTAAATTGTCTTGCAATTTCTTCAATTGAGCAATCAGGATTTTAATTTTTTTTCGGGAAAACAAACTTGAAAAAAACTCCATCAAGTATCTCAGTTTTTTGCATTCAATTCTCAGGGCATGAAGCATCTCGTCTTGGGTGTTCTCAAGGATCTGGTTTCCATTTTTTACAATTTTCAGGTATATTTTATAAATTCTTTTCCGTGCGATATCAATTATTGGGAGATCTGCATTAGGTGCTGATGGGGACTCCAGTGATGTTTTATTTAAAAACACCTCCCAATCCTGAAAAATTTGCACATATTTTTTAGACTTCAAACCACCAATCACTTCCTTCAGTACCTTTGATCGTTTTTCCCGCAAATAATCAAACAAAGGATCAATATCATCATGCAAAAAAGCTGGAAGCATCCTTTTGTAGGCATCCTCTTTTAGGAGATATACATCTAAATCCCTCAGTTGGTTGGAGAGTTTACCCACAAAAGTAAAATCTTTCTTAAATCCGTCGGTTGTCTCTTGCGGAAGCACATATTCAATCTGCCCCAAAGCAGATCGAGTACGGCGAATTGCGACTCTGAAATCATGTAAAAATTCCGTATCCAGGTCTTTTTTAATATTGGCTTCATTAATCTTCATTACTTGCAACAACGAGTGTAAAATTATTTTAGTTGCCTCATCAGAGCGCATATCAGGGTCGAGATGTATTTTTAATTTTGAGGAATAACTTCCTGGTTTTTTATTAACTACCTCAAGTGCTTTAAAATATATATCTTCTTTTTTTTCCATTAAAAAGCCTGATTCCTTGCATTGTTCGGTCAGGCGTTGAGAATATTTTGGGTATCCCTTAACTTGTTTCAGCCATAAATAAGTAGCCAATACCGGCGTGTCGTTGGTGCCGGATGGTCGAATTTCCTCATATACCAACCGCACCACTGTTTTTTCGTCCAGGTTCAAAATGCGATAAGGTACTGACCGGGATTGTACTTCAACAAGCTTTAAAAGTGTCCGCATTTTTATTATCGGTGCCAACTGTTCTTTTAATTTACCATCAGGAAAATCCCAAATAAAAACTGGTGGAGAGGTAATGTTAATGCTGTTTTTAATGGTATGTTTGAACAGTTTGCGTAAAAATAATTGGTTCCCGGACTCATACAAAACAAACGATTTATTAAATAAGCGCCAGTCAAAGGTGTCGTAAAATGTAAAACTTTTAAAAACAGGCCTCTCTTTTTTTATAGAATAATGATCTGAAATTTGGCCGATCAATTGCCGTTCACCATACCCATTCGGCAAAATGAACCTCAAATTATTAAGCATGATTTGATCCTCTAAATATTAATAAGTCAGTTTTGAAAAAATCTTTCCAATTTTGTCTGGGAGATATTCGGACTAAACTGACTCCTCCGTATAGCGCTTTGGATAGTCAAAAAACACGGATTTGCCTTTACCTTCCCGCACTTTTTTCCAACTGTCCACATTAAACCTGATACAGTAAACTCCGGTAGTGGGAATATTATATGCCAGATTTTTTTTAAGTAATATGTCTGCAAAATCATTGAAATCAGGGTTGTGTCCAAAAAGCATAAGCGTTTCATGCTTATCATCCTGATTCCTTACCAATTCCAGCAGATACCATTCACTGGAATGATACATATTGTCATCAAAAATAATCTTCTTTTTGGGATAGCCGATTTTTTTGGCAATAGTTGTCGCAGTCTTACTAGCTCTTTTTGCAGGACTTGACAGGATAAGGTCAGGCAGAATCTGTCTTTCTTTCAGTTTTTCCCCCATAAACGGTGCATTTCTTTTTCCTCTTTTGTTCAAAGGTCTGTCAAAGTCGTCCAGACTAAGATCTTTCCAACTGGATTTGGCGTGTCTGACTAGAATAATTGTTTTCACCTTGGACACACTCCTTTCAGGCTTTCAAATAGAACATTATGCGGCACCTTATTTCAATTAAAAATTGGCAAAGGACTGTCTTAAATCAAAATGAGTACAGCCGTATTCATTTGAATTTTAAGTTCAATGTAATATAGCAAGCTGATTCAATACATACATTAAATCAATATCATTCACGATTTCAAATGTAAATCTTCAATTTTTCGACCCTTCATTTTTTCAAACTCATAGGTAGATATAACCAGCCCTGAAGGGTCCATAAGTAGGTTATATCGGTACACCAAACAGTATCGGGTCGCTCGACTTCAAATTGACGATTCAAAAGATTTGGAGCGATCGGCAGCTTGTGATTACTATCAGTGGTTTTTTTAAATTTCTTGCGACGTTTTACGGATACACCGGCCTTTTTCATCAGGTTCCGGGCACTGTATCGACCAATATCGTAGTCATCGTCCCGAAGCTGGCCGCTCTGAAGAGGTGATTATAAAACGTCGAGGGGGAGAAACCTTTACCTTAGTATTCAAAAAATCACTTAAATCTCCATTTGATGTTCCGGAAATTAAAACAAGAGCAACCACAAAAGATATTATTGATGCTGTGAGAGAATATAGATCAAGAGTCGCGGAATAAAATGATAGAGCAGATGCTTAAGCTTAGGGGCTTCAGCCTTTACAATTCCTGTGTAAGCTGATATGCATAATTTTACCTTTTTCAGCTATCGAAGTTGTCAAAATCAGGTGTTATATGGGTTATCAAAAATACGTTCTGTTTCGTTTCTGAGGCAAAGCCGACGCTCAATTAATGGTTAGACAAGAAAACCGATAATAACAGATGTTCTATCGCATAGGGAATTTAGTAATCCGCTCCCCCTTCAGCATCAAAAGACCCAAAATGGGAGAAGACTGCCTGGTTTTAAAATCCCGTTCCTTCCCCCCCGCTCACCCCTCAACAAAAGCAGCTCTTACCATTCTACAACGATTAGAGATTAAAAGAGAAGCCCGGATCCTGGACATAGGCTGCGGCTCGGGAATCCTCGGGCTTGCAGCGGCTTTGAAAAACGGCACCACCGCACTGGGATGCGACATTTGTCCCGGGGCGATAAAGGCTTCTATGCAAAATGTGGCCTTGAACCGGATGGAAGACAGTTTCCGCCTTTTTCGCGGATCGGTGGATGCGGTTTCGGGAAGGTTCGACTTAATCCTTGCCAACCTCCATGCGGTCACTCATATGGGAATGTTTGACCACTACCGTCGTCTTTTACCTCTAAAGGGAGATTTGCTAGTGGTCTCCGGTTTCTACGACGTTCAAGCGGCGGATATGGAGAAGGAACTCTTTCAAAGGGGCTTTGCCGTTCTGGAGAGGGTGGATGTGCATGCCTGGGCCGCAGCGCTTACAGAAGAATCTTCTTATACCTGGGTGGGATTGGGACTTAAAAGAGTTGCAAGAGACAAATGATGGAGGGTTGTTATTATCAACCGCTCTTTATAATCAAAATGCCAGACTTCGTGATTCCGTGTCTTAACTTACCGAAAACTGAAGATTATATAAAATTGTATTTTTGGTTTTTTGGGGTTGTGACTCCTTTGGCCCTATTTGTCTGGAATTGCGCCGGGATTTAATAATTTTTTCCTCAATCCTGCGCAGGATATGATTTTGAGGGACTCTTTGCTCAAGGCTAAACCCGTGATAAAAGAGCTTTGGCTGAAAACCAGACTGATAACCCATCATGGCAAACTCAATAGATATTGTGTTTGCCATTCTTATACATAGAACATATAGTGCTCGCAAGAGTTATTTAGTGCCTGAACGAAAACTGTCTTTTTCGCCAATCTCTGCGTCAGACTCAAATTTTAATCCTCGAAATACCACCAGTATTCCTGCCTGCCCCGTAGGTCCGGCAGATCGTACTGGGGCGATTAAAATTTTCGTCCTCCCCTCCGGGGCGTAGGCCAATTGGAGCGGATTCCCTAAGTTCATCCTTTGTGCCTTATATTTCAGCTCATACGGGGAGGCGTTGCCCCTGCGCTTCAAGAACAGAGTACTCGAAAGGTATTGAATGCCCTTGCCAGGCCCAGAATCATGACCTGGCTTCGGGAAGAGGTTGTGGATATGCGAGACCGGATGCGCAGAGAATTCTCAAGCCATGAACCGAAATTTTTCGATTACGGAACAACACTCACCGGGACACCTTCATATGGTGTTCTTCTCTTGGATTTAAGCTCCCGGGGGTCCCGCATGGTCTTTAAAATTTCAATGCTGCTTTTTAATCCCCTGTTAAGCCGACACATGTCAATGGCCATCCCGGCAACCTGAGCCATAGCCTGAATAAAATTCACATCCTCCAAAGTAAATTCCCAGGGTTCGGCAGTGTAAACCCGCAGAGCGCCAATGGCATTACCCAGGCTTGTGATCGGAACAGACAGTATTGAGGCGATTCCCTCTTTTTTCGCCGCTTCGGGGTACTGAAGCCTCGGGTCGTCATTAACATCATAAATAGCCACAGGCCCATCTTCCAGGGACGAAGCAATGGAACGCAAAGCGCTCACAGGACCTTTATCCAGATATTCATCACTCAGGCCGAACGCGGCGGCCAGCTTCAGTTCATTGGTTTTTCGATTAACCATAAACATTGCACAACCCTTGACATCCAAAGCTCTTTTGACACTCTCCACCGTCACCAGAATAATTTCTTCCGGGTCCCTGGTCGAAGAGATGGCATCGGTAACCTTAAGCAGTGTTTCATAATTCAATATTTGTTTTTTCATGGTTCCCTCCTTTCGTCTGGAATATTTATCATTAATTTAATTCAGTTCTAAACTGTGAAGGCCCGCGGGAGAATCAGTGTTAAACTTTTAGACTCCCAACAGAACGGACAGCGTTCTGTCAGGAACAAGGTATGCAAATTTTGAGGGGTTTCTCCATAGGGTAACCTTTTGAGAAAAAACTCGAGAATTTTGGCAAACCCTTTTTTGAAGAACTTAGATTAAAATACGCTTTTTTATTTCTTCATATTTTTTTTGTTTCCTTTTGTCAATGAGGGGACGGGTTCATTTTTATAGGGAAATATCCTTAAAATATAGGGATTTGTCCCATAAAATATAGGGATTTGTCCCAGACTATGGTTTTAACTAACACTCTAATCAAAACAAAGCGTTTGTCCCAGCCGTTTAAAGTATAATCTGATGAGTTGTTTATGTAACAATAGGGTTAATTAGGTTTTGTAGCTGATAATAATTCTTTGGATTCTATCAGTAACGCCTCAGCTTTATTCTGTATCATTTCTAATCCAATTTTTACATTTTCCTCGAGGCCATACCATTTTTTAAAAATTTGCCCTGATGTTTTAGATCCAAAATAGACATCTTTTTCTTCGGAAATTTCAAGTACAGAACCATTAATTTTAATTATCATTGGATAATCTCCATTTAAAAATGTTATTTTCTCTTTAATGTCATATATTGTCTATTTGGCGAAAAAATATAAATCCTGCTGCAAAAAGCGTGCACAAATGACAAAGTGATAGTAAATCAATAAAATAAGATAGTTAGCTAACAACTAAATTATATATCAATAAGATTATGAAATAGATTTCACAAATAATGTGAAACCATTTATATACTTTTGGGAATTCTTCTATTAAAAAATCAATGTTCTAATGCTTTAGCAAAGACATTTTGCTGTTATCTTTTTCCTCACTTGCTGATTTTCTGCGAATTCCAAAAATCAACATTGGTTGCATAGATGTTTATGGCGAAGCCAGGCAGCAGGATAATCTGGTTAAGATGCACACCTTTCTTGTTTTTTGCCGGAGCACATGAAGTTCCTCAGAGGATTGAGAACAGAAGGGTAAGGGTGAAAAAAACTCCGGCTCTGCTTATTGCGACCATCTTTGTTTGTGCTTCTATGGTTTTATTAAAATTCCTATTTCCTCTAAAATGTTTTCGGCTTCCTGTGGGCCTTTGGCGCGGTAAGCGATCATTCCAACTGATTTTGCACCCTTAATATTTAGTTCGTTATCATCTAAGAAAAGAATAGCTGATGGATCACAATTAAGGCTTTGAAGAACATACTCAAAAGATTCACGATCCGGCTTAAGTTTCCCGGTCAAATGTGATGCAAAATGTTGATCGAACATCCTGTCAATACCCATTTCATGGATAAGTCTCTGCCAGTGTAGAGCATTGGTGTTGCTCAAACTCGCGGTGAAATAGCGGTCTCGACAACGTTTTATAAGTCTATCGGCATCAGGGTACAGACCTTTTGGCAATTGGGTGAATGCGTTGAGAAATTCATCGCGTTTTATCAGTAAATTCATTTCTTCAATGTATTTGTCTGCAAATTGCTCTTTGGTGGAAATACCCATTTCAAAAGTACGTGCAGCCGGAGAGGAGAGCCAATCCGACAAAAGCTTGTCTACAGGCATTTCGTTGCCGATCAAATGTAGCATTCTTGATATATCGTTCAGTTCAACGAGAACACCTCCTAAATCGAACAAGAGTACACGAATTTGTTTTGGCATTGTTTCAATATTCTCCAAATTATTATTATCAAGCTCTTCTCTTATCTGATTCCTTATCATCTAAAATTAGGCGCTGCTTTTCCATGAGCGAATCCCATAAGCTCCAAATCAGATTTTGCTCACTCTCGGCTCCACAATTGTAGCCCTGCAACAACCTGCGGTTTGCGTCGGTCATCCCTTTGAACTGAATACCCACTATCGCAGTTGTTTTTCCTTCGAGAGGAACCTCCTTACTCCAAACAATAGTACCTAAAATTGAGAGACTGACAAATTCTATGGGTAAATATATCTGAAGCCTAACATTTTTTCCAGCCAACGTATCAAAATGTCCGGTTTTATAATTTGCACCCAAAACAACACTGGCCCCACCTAAAGAAATATTCTCTGTAAATCCACTAAAGTACAAAGGGGCTTTGCATAGCTTGTCTTTAAATATTTTAATATTCACTTGTGTCGGGAGTTGGTGCCTAACTGTTCTGCGAACTGTCCATAAAAATTCTTCTTCATCGGATTCCGAACGGGTTTTATAGAGACCATTGACAAGAAGCTTAACATTGGGATATTTTCTGCAAATCGTCATCAGCCTTGATTTAGAAATTTTCGCAAATTCAACGCGAGTGAGTGTTTCGATAGTTGATTGAGATACCTTTTCCTCCTCAAACGGATAAATATCACCAAAAAAGTCATTGTTTACCAACTCTTTACTTGATTTCTTTTGAACCCTTCCTCCTTTTTTTAAACGATGGTAGATAGTTTTTTCCAAAGCACCAGACACAACAAAATAAAGGTTGTTCTCTTCATCACCAAATCTTTTCATCATGCTTCCCGCAGGAAAATGCCGGGGTGCCAACTCACTCATAAAAGCGATCATTTCAGGATACTTCATCTTGATGAAAAAATTCTGAACCCCTGTGTTTTTGTATCTGCTTTCACGGAGGGATAAATAGAAGGCCTTCCCTTCATGATCGGATGGTTTAAGGATTTGCCATTCAAAGATTTTAGATACAATAGCCTGCAATGTCATATCTGCTTCGATAAAAAGTTTGGCGGCCGTCCCATATTCATCGGCGGCAGCATAAAACAGTTTGTCTCGTTTCAATAGGTAGGCAAAGACTCTATGGAGCCACGGATTATTTGGAAAGGCCTTGAGTAGGTTTTCAAGCTCTGCAATGGAATCGATCGTGACAGAACCATCTATAATGCGGCTAACAATGCCGCTCTGTTTGTCGATCTGGTCATTCATTACTTACCTTCTAATTATACGTCTCGGAATTTCTACAATCTATTGAAAACAATAATGTTTTGAGGCTTAAATATTTAACTCGTGCATGGAATGTTGGATTGTAATACCTAAAAACTGCATACAAATTTTAAAAGGATTAAATAAACATAATTATACTATATAGTTAGCGTTTGACCATTTGTTTTTCCGGTGCATCATATAGCTGAGGACGCAAATAAAAAAAGTTTTTCAAATTTGTACCCTTCGGGATTGCCTCTTTGACCGCATTTTCTGTGTTGCAGGGCGTTTGCAGTAGTTTACTACGGCTGCACACCCTGCGCCTTGAAAATGCGGCCAAATCGACAATTGCAGATTTTAGGTAATACAAAAAGTGCTGAATTGAATGGACAATCCGCGCTTTTTAGATGATTGATTGGATGCACAAAAGATAGCCTTAACGCTCGCTTTTGAAAGTTGATAATCTTATTTCAAACCCGCCTCTTTGTAATAACGTAATGCTCCTGGATGTATAGGGGCCGTCAAACCATCTTTAACCATATTTTCTTTTGTCAACATTTTAAGGGTAGGATGAAAGCTTTTCAATGATCCTAAATTTTCAAACACCTCTTTAGTAATGGCGTAAACAACATTATCAGGGATTTTCGCGCTACTAACAAAGGTCGCCTTTACACCGAAAGTCTTTACATTTTCCTCATTAACAGCTCTGGGATATAACGTAATAGGGATAAACGATTTGACATAATATGGATGCTTAGACAGCAGACTTTCAATGCTGACGATCGGGATAAAGAGAGCTCTTTTAGCTCCTGCTGTAGCAAATTTTATTACTGTACTTGGATGACCAACAGTATGGAAAAAGGCGTCTAACTCACCACGCATCAACATACTCTGTGCATCATAGTTTTTTCCTACTTCAATTACCTTTATATCCGTTTTCCAATCAATTCCTGCCGCATTAAGAGCGTCGATAGCGTTCTGATGTCCTCCAGAACCAATTTTGCCAACATCTACACGTTTGCCTTTCAAATCTTTGATGGTCTTTGCACCTGAATCAACGGAAGCAACCAATATAACCGATTCGGTGTAAAGACTGAACATCGCACGTAAATCTTTCTGGGGACCTTTGTCTTTCCATTCAGCCAAACCATTGAACGCTTGATATTGGCGGTCTGACTGAACGATACCAAACTCTATGTCACCATTCATAATCTTATTTATGTTAAACACCGATCCTAAAGTAGATTTGGCGGTGCATCGAAATCCATATTCTTCCTGTTTTTTATTTATAATTTCAGCAATGGCTCCACCTGTTGGATAATAGCGTCCCATATATTCACCAGTGCCAATCGTAATCACTGTCGTTTTTGCCCAAGGAGCAAATGGAAAAGTCCATAACAAAAAGAAAATTAGAAAAGTAAGCAATACATACTTCACATAGCGGTGTTGACTCATGATTCCCCTCTTTTGTTTCTCAATTTGTTGAAAATGTAGCCATCTTCAATTTCTACCGATCTTTATTCTCTCCTATGATAGTTTGTATAACCAAATCCCGTTTTACCGAAAATCCTTATCGGATAGTTTGGTTCTGTGCTGTAATTGCTCAAGATGTATCGTGTCACAAACATTGGTTGTCTCATGGCGGGCTCAAAACGATTTCCACAGAAAAATGTCGCGAACTTCAATTGTTAGAATGGGGCTTACTTGCCACAATCCGCAATAATACACAAGTGTAAAATACTTCTATATCCCACATTCACCTGAGTATCTGTCCCCGCTCTATACCCGTTCCGGGTCTTCAGTGCGTATGCATTCACATCCACTGGAACATCCCATTGCCGTTCTGTTTGAATTTTCTTTAACTATTTATTCTTTGGCCATTGCTAAAAGCCGGGCATCATCCATACTAACATTTGGAGACGCAACTTCTTGTACTAAATGTGGATTTGATGCCTTCCACTTCATAATTTCGCATTTATTACAGAATCTGTCAAGGCTAAGACGATGGTTTATAAGGCTTTTGATAATGATTTGGTTGGAGGTAATACCCTAAAAACTTTTAGACGGATTAAAAAGACGCTAAAGCCGGGTTCTGATGTCAGAGACAGGATATTTGTCACCGGATGAATTTAAAGGGCTTATGAAACATTCAAAAGGGCATACGAAAACGATTATCAGCATGGGTTATTATACAGGTATGCGCAAGGGCGAGATCCTTAAATTAACATGGGATAAGGTTGACCTTGCAAGTCGTATGATTCGACTTGAAGCCAAAGACACAAAGGACAAAGAAAAAAGAAATATTCCTATCTGTGGTGAACTGTATAAGATGCTTGCAGCCATGCCTAACCGGATACAGGGAAGCAACAAAGATAACCACATCTTTCAGTATAACGAAAAACCGATCACTGATATCCGGTCCGGTCTCAGGAAGGCTTGTAAAGAAGAAGGCATAAAATATGGTCGATTTGTTAAAGACGGTTTTATATTTCACGATTTGAGACATACTTTCAATACTAATATGAGAAAAGCAGGGATAACCGAATCTGTAATTATGGAAATCACAGGTCATTCGAGCAGAGAAATGTTTGACCGATACAATACGATTGATGAGGAGGACACACGGAAAGCTATTAATCAGCTAGAGGTCTTTTTCGCAAAAGGTCCCCAAAAAGGTCCCCAAAAAGAAAAATTGAACAGAAAGGAAATAAGATATGGTTTATAAATACCTGTGGTTGACGTATTCTTTAAGGGTATATAACGTCAAAATCAATAAAAAAAGGATTTAACAGAGACGATGCTTGTTAAACCCTTTGTTTTAGCTGGTGCCGAAGGCCGGACTTGAACCGGCACGGGAGTTGCCCACTACCCCCTCAAGATAGCGTGTCTACCAAATTCCACCACTTCGGCACATTTGAATATCGTCAATTAATTATTAGCTTAACACTGTCTGGCATTAAATAAAGCTATTGAAAGCTTATTGGGTCTGAGCAGGTTTTGCAGGTTGTGAGGTTCCCGGTTCAGATTGAGAACTTTTTTCAGGTTCCGCCGGTGCAGCCTTCTGCTCTATGGGTGTTTTTTGGTCCGTCATAATTGAATTTTTCATACTATGACCGGACAGATAAGCCAATCCCAGAGAAGTTATCATAAAGACGACAGCCGCTACGGTTGTCATTTTGCCTAAAAATGTTGAGCCGCCTGTACTCCCAAAAAGGGTCTGACTTGATCCCCCTCCAAAAGCAGCGCCCATGTCAGCACCTTTACCGGTCTGCAAAAGGACGATCAAAATAAGGGCAATACAGACGATTACATGCATTATTATTAGGAATATTGTCATAATTGTTTAATACCAGAATTACTCTTTAAACTGAACGATTTTGCTGAATGTCTCAGGATCGAGGCTTGCACCGCCGACAAGTGCTCCGTCAATATCAGGCATTGCCATGAGTTCTGCGATATTGTTTGGTTTAACACTGCCCCCATACAGTATCCTAATAGATTTGGCAAGCATATTCCCGAAACTTTTTTCAAGCACAGAGCGTAAAAAATGATGAACCTCCTGAGCCTGATCGGAAGTCGCGGTTTTACCGGTTCCGATAGCCCAGACCGGTTCATATGCGATAACCAGCCTTTCCAAATCATCCGAAGAAGACCCCTCTAACCCTTTTTTTACCTGTTTGTCAATTACGGAAAACGTATCTTTTGATTCCCGTTCTTTTTCGGATTCTCCAACGCACATCAACGGTATTAGATCATTGTTAACGGCGGCCTGTATTCTTTTGTTGACGGTTTCATCGGTTTCGTTGAAATATTGGCGACGTTCTGAATGGCCGATAATAACATATTTGCATCCGGCCGATACCAGCATGGCAGATGATATTTCGCCGGTAAAGGCTCCTTGGGTTTCCCAAAATAGATTTTGTGCGCCAAGCGAAACACAGCTCCCCCTGACAACATCGTATACAGGT
>JAYEFV010000277.1:0-2974 GCA_034658755.1 Thermodesulfobacteriota bacterium
TGTCGTCATTCCGTCCCGGATCGGGGTCCGGGATGACGGCCAAGCCGGAATCCAGTAAATTCAATTACTTCTGGATTCCGGATCAAGTCCGGCATGACGGTTTTGGGACTTTTTACGAGACCGTCAATATTAACTTTATAGTATAGGAATTTCCTTTTTTAGAGCGGCGAAGCCGCGTTATATAGAATCGCGAAGCGATTGTATAACTTGCAATAACAACATACAAGAGTGGAGGAGTGGGTGATGAATACAAGTGAACTTTTAGAGAAAATTGCATTTAATGTCATTCAGGGAAGAGTGGAAGCTGAAGACGAAGGCTTTGATCCGGGACTGGAAGGTCGGCCGGGAGTTACTGAGCTGGTGAATGAGGCATTGAATCAAAATATAGATCCAAAAAAGATATTGATAGAATCATTAACAGAGTCCATGGAAATAGTGGGGGAGAAATTCGATCAAAATGAGTATCTGATCCCGGATATGCTGGCTTCTGCCGAATGTGTGGGTATGGCCATGGATTTGCTGGCGCCTCATCTTATTAAGGCGGGCGTGGAGAGCAAGGGCAAATTTATAATTGCCACCGTGAAGGGCGACCTTCACGACATCGGGAAAAACATTGTTGCCATTATGTTAAAAGGTGCAGGCTACGACATTATCGATTTAAAATCTGATGTGAGCACGGATCGCATCGTGGATGCGGTTAAAGAGAATGAGGCTCCGTTTTTAGGGCTTTCGGCGCTTTTAACCACAACCATGCGGAATATGGAAAACGTGATCCGGGAACTGGAAAAACAAGGACTTCGAAATAAGGTTAAGGTTCTTATTGGCGGCGCCCCGACCTCCAAGGAATTTGCGGCACAAATCGGAGCAGATGCTTATTGCAAAGATGCGTTTCAGGCCCTTGAGATTATGAAAAAAATAGAAAGTTCGCCATGATATATTGTTTTGGCCGGAAAATCCGGGATAGGAGAAATCATGGGAGAAAAGGGAGAGAGGAAGGCGTATACACAGGCACACAGCACGGGAGAATACGCAAAAGCAAGCGGGCTGACAGGAAAATATGACAATGTCAGGAGGTTTTGGGAAGATCAGAGCACCGCTATTTTTATGCGTTCCGCACTGAACAATCTGGTGGAACAGAAGAAAAGACGCCTTGAAAGGATCCGTATTCTTGATCTGGGGTGCGGCAGTGCTGACGGTTACGATCTGTTGATGAATGTAACAACCAAAGATCCCGGTCTTTTCGATTACATCACCGCTGCCCTCACACAGGACATGCTTCAAGAATATGTCGGGGTCGATATTAACCCTGATCTTCTTCAACAGGCCGAAGTACATATTGGTCAACTACCAAAGACACGGTTTATTCAAGCAGACCTCTCAAATGGCCTGACGCCCGAGATAACCGAAAATCCTCCTTTTGATATATATTTTTCATCCTACGGGACCTTTTCACACTTCCATGACCATCAGTCTGTGAAAATTATCGCTGATATTGCCAGGCATGCCCCGGAGCATGCGATTTTTATGGGAGACTGGCTGGGTCGTTATTCTTATGAATGGCAGGACCTGTGGCATCATCCGGTGGACAAAGAATATTTTATGGATTATCGTATTTCCTATATTTATCCTGAGGAAGAGCGTGATCAAGTGGATATTTCATCCTTTTCGTTACGACTGATAACAAAAGATGAGATTATGAAAATTATTGATCGGGCGTCAAAGGAATCGGGAGTTACGATTGAACCGATCAAGTTTTTTGATCGTTCCATATTCATTGGCCGGCACATGGATACAGGGGATTACAATATCAATTGTCCAAAGTTGAGGTATCCGGTGAATTCGCTTTTTGAGGGATATGTTCGTACAGATCTTGAAAGTCTTTTGGTCGACTATGTGCCCCGGCCGGGATTTGACCATCTTAACAATTTTTTTGAAATGTTTTTCATATGCTGCAACACACTGGTACAGTATATTATTTCTCTGCTCAGCAATTATGATAAAGAAGAGGGAAAACTAACTGATGTTCCTGAAATTATGCCCTATTATCCCGATCCTCTCAAAGAAGCCATGGAGACCATGCGCAGAGTTGTTGAAGGGGTTGGATGGGTCCCCTGGGGCGATGTTCGGGCAAATGTCATAGAAACGCACCTTGGCTATTCCCTTCGCAAGCTCGAAACGGACCTTCAGCCGGGAACAGGTGTAGGGCACGGACTGGTGGGAATCTTCGAAATTAAGAAGTAATATTATGTATGGGAGATTCAAGTTAGGGGCTTAGCCCCAATTGGAATGGTGGAATGCTGGAATAATGGAATAATGGGTTCTGGGATAATGCAATATTGGGTTAATGGTAGAATTTGTGTTGACGATAAAATTAAAAATAGAAAATATCCTTTTAAAAACCAACCTTCCAACCTTCCAACCTTCCAATGTTCCATATTCAAGGCAAGCGTTCAAGTCTCAAAAAATGTTTAATATTCTCATTAACTTGTAGGGATTCGGAGACGTTAATATGAGTGGTTTCGCTGTAATATTTAACAAACAAGACCCTTCTGAACTGGAAAATATGTTTCAACGGATTGCTCATCGAGGGCCGTATATATACGGAAAATTTGAATACAAACGAGTTTTGATGGCACAAAACTATCTTAAGTCTGATATCTGTTTGAAAAATGATAAATTTTTGGAACCGGATGAAAATCAATTTCCGGCCTTTAACCCAAAGTTGCCGAAGTTTAGAATCTGTTACGACGGTCAAATGGGAAACTGGACAGAACGGGCCAAACCCAGCGGTGAAGCAGATGGTCCCTTTAGAGAGGAGCGCCTGTTTGTTCATCTTTACAAACAATACGACAGCCAAATGTTCGAATATCTGGACGATGCCATCTTCGCCTTCGTGATATCCGATGGAGAAAACCTATTTGCGGCCAGAGATCTTTTAGGCATCAAAACCCTTTTTTATGGAAGAAAGAATGGA
>JAYEFV010000278.1:0-2973 GCA_034658755.1 Thermodesulfobacteriota bacterium
GGAACTGGAGCAATCATCGGCCATACGGCTAACATCACTGTTGGTACCGATGGTATGAATACTGTTGATGTCCTCAGCGCTGCTGGTTCTAACACCACTATCCAGCGGGTAGATGCTGCTTTGGCATCCATCAGTAGTAACCGTGGTGATCTTGGTGCGGTGCAGAACCGTTTTGAATCCACTATTGCCAACCTCCAGAGCGTCTCCGAAAACGTAGCCGCCGCTCGTGCCCGTATCATGGATGCAGACTTCGCAGCCGAAACGGCCCAACTGACCAAAGCCCAGGTAATGCAACAGGCAGGAGTAGCCATGCTGGCCCAGGCCAACATGCTGCCGCAGACAGTTCTTACCCTGCTTCAGTAGGCGTGACACCAAGGCTGAAAGCTGAAAGCAAACAAAAACCCTCAAACCAAAACCTCGCTTCCTTAAAATGTTAGCGGGGTTTTTTTATGATTACGGGCAACAAATTTGTGTAAAAAGCTCAAGTTTTTTGGTGAGATGACGATAGTAGTCTTAAGTAAAATGGTGCAGAGGAAAAACGGACACGGGAGAGAGGAACTGTCCGGGGAACAGCCCCTGAAAATAAGAAGGGAGTGACCATGTCTATCTCAGTCGGAGGTCTCATATCAGGTCTTGATACCAACAGTATGATTGAGCAGCTTATGGAGTTGCAACAGAAACCCATACTCAAGCTTCAACAGCAGGAGGCCGCTTATCAGGTGGAATTGTCGGCCTATGGAAGTTTGCAGGGCATCTTGGGCAGCCTCAAATCCGCTGTGGAAGACCTCGATTCCGTGAGCAATCTCACCCGTTTTTCTGCTAGCTCAGGAGATCCCGACCTTTTTAGCGTATCTGCCGATGAAAATGCCACTTCGGGTTCGTATGACATCACGGTACAGCAATTGTCCGGGGTACACAAGCTTACGAGTGGAGCTTTTTCCAAGGGAGAATACATGGGTGAAGGGACCATTCACCTCAAGGTGGGAAACGGCAGTACCACGGATATTGCTGTGTCTGCCACCGACACCATCGTTGACGTGGCCCAGGCCATAAATGATTCGGAGGCCGGGGTCCGGGCAGGGGTGATCTTTGACGGAACCGACTATTTCCTCACCCTGGCCGCCGATGAGACCGGGGTGGAAAATGTAATCAATCTGGTGGTCACAGACACAGGTGACGCCAACAACACGGACATGAACGGTCTTTCCAGGCTGGTATACGACCTGGGGGTTACCGAGAATCTGTCAAATACTCAAAATGCCGCCGACTCAATCATCACTGTTGATGGTGTCGCTGATATCCACAGGGGTACCAACGTCATAACTGACGTGATTGAAGGCGTAACCATTACTCTTGAATCCGCGCCTGCCGCTTCTGACAACCAGACGACGTTAACGGTAAGCAGAGACATGGACGCAATTGTTTCTAAAATCACTGCTTTTGTCGATGTGTACAACGAGGCAATTGACTTGTTTGAGGAATATCAGAGCTATGACTCGGCCACCGAGACTGCGGGCGTTCTGCTGGGCGATGCCACTGCAAAGAGTATGTGCAACCGTCTTAACACCATGGTCACAGGTACGGTTTCAGGGGTTGAAGCTTTCAGCCGGTTGGTGGATCTCGGCATTACCTTGAATACTGAAGGGCGGCTTGAGGTCGACTCTTCAACCCTGAATAGTGCCCTTGATGATCATTTTGACGATGTACTCCAGTTTTTTACCCAGTCCACGGAGGGGTCTGAAGGGTTTGCCGTGCGCATGAAGGATACCCTGGATGCCATACTCAAATCCACAGACGGAACCCTTGCCGCGAGGTCGGATGGCATCCAAAACAGTATAAAAGATATTGAGGACCAGGTTGAACGTTTGGAGATGCGTGTTCTGGCGTGGGAAACACGGACCAGGGCACAGTTCAACGCGCTGGAATTACTCCTTGCCGAATATCAGACCACCGGGAATTATTTGAGCCAGCAGATCGTGGGCATGCAGAATCTGAATAACTACATATCAAACAGAGGGTAACTGCGAACGGAGAATACAAGATCCCGGTTTGCGAATATAACAGAAAGGAGCTAATTTTATGATCGCCACAGGATACGCCGGCTACAGAAACGCAATGTCCAATACGACCGAAAGCAAAGAAGAGATCCTCTTGATGCTCTATGAAGGCGCCCTCATCTCTCTGAAAATCGCACGCAGAGGAATCAGAGAAAAAAATCTCAAACTAAAGGGCGAGAAGATTTCAAAGGTTCTGGCGATCCTGACGGAGCTTGACTGTGCGCTTGACAGGAAAAAGGGTGGAGAGCTGGCGGAGAACATGGCCGGAATATACCGCTATTTGATAAACCGGCTGACCACCGCAAATATCAAGAATGATCCTGAAGCACTGGAAGAGGTGGAACGGCTCCTGGGCGAATTGTATGAAGGTTTCAAAGAAATCGCCCGACGGGAGGTGCCGATTGTTTATACCAAAAACACTGAACCGGAAATGAGGGGGGAAGTGAGTATTGCAATCTGAGACACATGAAATTTTGTACAGGATTCTTGCGGATATTATTGATAGGACCAAGTTTGCTATTTATGAAAAGGATATACAGACACTCACGGGTCTGGTCCGAGAACACAGGGATGTGATGGAAAAGCTCAACCGGGCGGGATTAAGCCAAGATGCCAATCTGTTTGAACTGGTTGAAGAAACATGCAAACAGGTTCATGAGGTTGTTTTGGAAGTCGGTAAACGGCGGGATGAACTGGGTCGTCAACTGGTAATGTTTGAAAAGAAAAAAAAGGTTTCTGCGGCTTATGCCGGAGCTATGCTTCCTATAATGGCAATTATATGATTTTTTCTATAGTTTCTTAGTTGTAAAATTTGTGCTTTTTGTGGCAAAATTTTTATATTACTCCATGTTGTACTGTAATGGAAAAGATGCTTGATGCTGGTTTCTGGATGCTGGCCTGTACAACTGAAGTTGTC
>JAYEFV010000279.1:0-2972 GCA_034658755.1 Thermodesulfobacteriota bacterium
CCGTGTTAACCCAATCCGGTGCCAAAAGCACCTTTTTGTCTTTTACACTGTTTCCGATGTCAACCACCAGGTAGCGGATGGCCCAGATGTTATCGTCAACAATAAAATCGTTTACGCTACCGACTTTTCCGTCAGTAGCATCGACATGATATCCTGTTACCTCCTTTACGGAACGAAGTGAGCTTTCTTTATCAACACTTTCTTGAGCATTTTCCTGCTTTCGGAACACACCTGAAGGCGTCGAAGCGGTATTTTCCAGCTCGTCTTCGGCCCAATGAGCAGGCCATCCAAAGTACAGATAAGAAATTCGCTCATATTGTCTTGAAACCGGTTCGTTTTCACTCAGCGACGGGCTTTCCTCAATTTGTTGTTTGGTCAAATCGATATGGAAAAGTTGTGTTGAGCGGTCCGGCTTTTCGAGTTCGACCAAAGGTATGAGCACTTTTTGCCTGTTTAAAAAGCCACCTGTTTCGGCCACCATGTATCGAACAATCCAGGGACGATCCTCAAAAAGAAAGTCGTTACACTTACCGAATTCTCCGTCCTTTGCTATCAGTTTATAGTCAATAATTTCGTTGATAGAATGATACATTTTTATTGCTTCCTTTCGCAGTTATCAATATCTGAAAAATACGGCCAATCGCATTAAAATGATTGTTAATTATTTCTTTCATTCTTATATTAGAGACTTTATTAAAAAATATATATAATTTAAATTTTGTATATATGGTACTTTCGGTGAGTATTTTCGAGCGGTGAATTATGTAATAAGCATTTTTTTCGTTCCCTTCCAACAAGCTGTAGAAAACTTCAATTTAATGTTTTTAATTTAAAAAATGTCCGTTGCCACCAGAATGTATCGACCGCACTAATTTCAACAAATCCCTGATGGTATTTGTTTTTTTTGAAAGAAAATAATCCGCACCTACCTTTTCTGCTTCGGCCTGATACTCCGGAGAATCGTAATTGCTGTTAATCGTTATGATAATATTAGGATATTCTTTTTTTATTTTCTTGGCCAGTATCAAGCCATTTTCCTTTTCCAATCGAATGTCCATGAGGATGAATTCAGGGTGATATTGCTTGATGCGTTTTAATGTCTGCTTTGTATCGGATGCTTCAATGACACTCACAAAAGGAAGTTTAAATTCCAAAATCGCTTTTATTCTTTGGCGCAATTTGATATCATTTTCGACAACCATTATGTTGTACATGGTGCTCCCGGTAGGTAATACACTATTGAAGTTAGAAATGATAATGTAAAAATATTTTGACCATCACTTTACTAATTATTTTAATTCAATTAATCTTCACTGTGTATGGGGGAAATCATGTATTTCGGTTCGCTTTTTTCATTACTTTTGATAATATGGCAGCTGCTAAATATGGACAGTAAGTGGATTGTTGTCTTAAAGTGATGGGCCGCAGAAAATCTCAAGACGGACAAATTTACCATGGGACATGTGAAAAAAATTGTCATTGCTGAAGACCAAACCCTGGTTCGGCAAGGGTTAAGGTCTCTGTTGGAATCTGAGAAAAAACTCAAGGTGGTTGCTGAGGCCGGAGATGGAATTGAAGCGATTCGCTGTGTCGAAAAGCACAAACCCGATTTAGTTTTGATGGACCTTGCCATGCCGAAAATGAGCGGACTGTCGGCTCTCAAGGACATAAAAAATAGATATCCAGACACCAAAATTATAGCATTGACGCTTCATAGTTCAGAAGAATACATTTTGGAAGCATTTAAATCCGGTGCAGATGGATATTGTTTAAAAAAGGATTCACACGGCGAACTTTTATCTGCAATTAAAAGTATTTATTCCGGAAAAAGTTACATTAGCCCATCCATTTCCAGTAAAGTTTTGGAGGGATATCTTGAAGGTCGAAAAAAAATAAAGAAAAAGACGTCATGGGAAACCTTGACACAACGTGAAAAAGAGGTGTTGAAACTGGTGGGCGAAGGTTATTCAAGTATTGAAATTGGTGATATCCTTTGTATCAGCTCTAAAACGGTGGACAAACACCGGTCAAATATAATGAATAAAATAAATTTGCACAGCGCAGCGGCGCTAGCGGCATATGCCATCGAGAAAGGACTCGTTACCAAGTAAGTTGTACTTCACTCAATCAGCCAAGATGCCCGTATCACGGTACCTTTTTTAGGGGCGGACATAATTATTAATGTCCCGCCAAACAATTCTGTGCGTTCTTTAATAGATTAAAAAAACATGGAATTTAAAAGTAGTCTTTTTCAAGAGGCACCGTCTTTTAGGGTGGGGGTAGTTTAACTGCTTTTAAACATTTCGTTACAGAAACTATTTACGAATTCCGAACTCTCTTTTGTCTCTTGTCAAAAAGTTCGCAATGGGGGCGTTAAGATCTACTGACCCGGCAATATTTTTAATCCCACTAAATGATGATCTTTAAATCGGCCGTTTTGTTCTTTTTTGAGATAATCGATTTTGCTTTTTTGTTCTATTGGATAGTCTGAAGCAGAGCTGTAGTATTTCATGTTGAAAATTTCTCCCTCCTTTAACCAATCCAAAATATCTGAAGATTCCTTCACCAATATAAACATCTTCTTTGATGGAGTGTTCCAGATTTTAAATTGAAAAGGATACGGGAGTCCATCTACCATAAACTCAACTGCATAATATTCTATCAATCGAGAATAATGCATATCCTTATTTTTTTGGCACCTGCCGGTCTCAATTTTTTGTCTCATGACATATGTTTCCCTTAGATGAGGATATTTGGATACTACAGGGTGCGCCTAAGTTACCAAACCAAAGATTTATATATCCACCCTTTATCTCCGTCCGCATGCTGAATATGTATCCAGCTACCTTTTCGATTTATGACTTTAAACGCAACGCCTTTTTCAGTTGTAAATACGACTCTATATTTGGTGCCGGGGCCCGAACGAATATTGCATTTTTCTTTAATCGTAATAACCGATGGAATTTTACGAA
>JAYEFV010000280.1:0-2959 GCA_034658755.1 Thermodesulfobacteriota bacterium
CATCGACAAAAACCCATTTGGCAAGATCTGAGAACGTGCGGTAGGACACACCATTTCTGAGGAGTATCCGAACCAAGGGCCAAAGCAACCTGATGACTGCTGCGGATATCGGTTTTAAATGTTTTTCGTCCACAAACCACTTACCCATTAGTAGAAAGAAAGTTGGATTAAAAGATTATTTTATTGGGAATATATTCCCAAATAAACACTTTGTCAACAAAAAAATGAACGGACGAAACAATATTCAGCGTATCTTTAGCTATCATCGCTAAGAAAAAGTTTTAAAGAATGGGTAGTTGTTTGTCAAAGTCCGGTGAGAAACAGCTCTAAGTTTATGACCTCAGGTTGATAAGGGAAAAGGGGATCATGGTCTAACAAAAAAAAACAGATTATCATTGACCGGAAATACTTTGATCCAGCGGCCGCTTACAATTTAGCGGGTCGTGTCTTTTGGAAAAACTTCGCTTATAAATATCCGGAATTAACAGCGGACATCGGAACCTAACAAAAGCAAATTCTTATCCTTTTTCAAGGGCTTAGCCATCTACGGTTAGTCTCTTTTTTATTTTTTATGACCATTTACCCACACTATTCCTCATAAACTTGATGTAAAGCAAGGTAAATAGCCATGGGTTTTTTTATATGTTTGTATTGCTCATAACCCGAAGGCGTGGTGAAAGACAGGTAGCTGATCAGCGGATACTCGGTGACGGAGATTTTGTCAAGCAGGTCATATCGGGTCTTGATGATCTTATTAAAAAGAACTTAAGGCCGTCCGGACAGCGAGTAGATATTAAAGCACTTGCAGAGAAGGTGTCTGAAAAGTACAGTATTTCTATGGGTGAACTTCGGTCAGGGGGTCGAAGAAGGGCAGTAGTGAAAGCCAGGCGTGCAATGTCTTGGATCGGTGTCAGGGAACTCGGTTATTCCGGGGCTGATGTTGCGAGACATTTTGGTGTTACGAATTCTTGCGTGACGTGAATGATATCAACAGAGGGGAAACCGGATATAGATGACATCAATTTAGATTTGTGAACGCTCTGCACGAACCCCCCCTATTATTTGATTAAATAGACCGTATAGAAATTTTCTTTTTTTGTACACGGATGTACACAGATGGACATAGATTATTATTGACGGTCTCGTAAAAAGTCCAACTTCTGCGTTATGCTGCATTTCGTAATCATTCAACGTACGATAAGTACGCCTCATGATTACAAAATTTGCACGCCTTGAATTTGAACTTTTTACGAAACCGTCTAAATCGGACTTTTTACGAGTTCATTATTATTAGGAGTCATCGAATGAATTCTATGGATCAAAAGTATCTATCACCCACAGCAATCATCGACAGTGATCATCCGGCAGTTATCGAATATGCCAATGAAACCGTAAAAGATGCAGGCAGCGATCCAGTTGCTCAAGCCGTAGAACTCTACTATGCCGTTCGGGACGGCATCTGGTATGATCCCTATTATCCCTTCTACCTTCCGGAGCATTACCAGGCCAGCAATATCCACAAACGCGGCCGTGGATTTTGCATCAGCAAGGCCGGGTTTCTGTGTGCTCTTGGAAGGGCCTGCGGTATTCCCTCCAGGGTGGGCTTTGCCACGGTTAAAAATCACCTGGCCACCCCGAAGCTTCTGGAGTTTATCGGTTCAGATCTGTTTGTCTATCATGGGTATACGGAATTTTATCTGTCCGGAAAATGGATCAAATCCACCCCCACGTTTAATATCGAATTGTGCGAAAAACATCATGTCACTCCCCTTGACTTTAACGGCAGGGAAGACGCCATCTTCCATGAATTTAGTCAGGAGAAAAAACAGTTCATGGAATATCTGGAGTATCACGGAACTTATGCGGATATCCCCATTGACAACATCCTTGATGAATGGAAAAAGGCGTACGGCGAGGATCGTATCAAAAAATGGATCGACAATTTTGAAAAAACAGGGACAACTAACCCGGATTAACATAAGTAAAAAAATAATTTACCTTTTCCTTGCTCCCGAACATTGAAATAATTTTTTCTTGTTCCAAATATTGGATGTAATCGATGAGCGCCTGAGTTACGGCAGCTTTTTTGGTCTTGTGTTTGCCGAGGTTAACGGCTTTTGTGATAAGGTTATCATCAATTTGCAAATTGGTTGCCACGCTGATCACCTCCTGTTCATTTCACACATAATAATACATATTCGGGTGTGTGATATCAAGAGATAATTTTATAGTTCCAAATCTTGGTTACGCTCAATTTAGGATAAAATTAAACCTTAATAAATCCCCATATAATTCCGATATATATAGAAAGGCTTTAGATTGCTTGTATTATTTGAGGATATATAAATGGGAGCTTATATCGACAACGGATGGTGTGCCTATAAATCATGGAAACTGGTTGTCAGAAAAAGACAAAAACTGATTTTAGGGCCGCAATACCGAAATGCTCTGCATGATGAATGCCATATGGCCGTCGTATTAGGTCATAAGGCTCCACTGCTGGCAAAAATTCTGGCATTCTCTCATCCCTCCGAGTATGAATACGTAAAAGCTTTATTCGCCAACAAAATTGACATCAAGTTCAGTAACGGAAATCTTGTTATCTCCAATTGAAGCCAAACCGACCGTCGGGGGCAACAATGGCAAAGCTTATGATTTCGTGAACTTTTTCCCTGATCGGCATCTCCCGATCAGGGAAAAGAAAAATCTTTCTTCGTGTCCTCCGTGCCTCTGTGGTGAGATAATTTTTTAGCACTTCACTTGAACCCTTGACTCCCGACCTCTGACCTCCGACCTCTGCTCTCTGATCCTAATTTCCCTTGACATACCTGTGGTTTGGGCGTAATAAGCTAAATATACTCAATTTTTACGAATCTACATTCTGCAATTTAACATTGTGTTGTTATTTCCTGACCTGACAATGCAGGTGTCTATCTATGATATCATTTTTTATTTCAAA
>JAYEFV010000281.1:0-2958 GCA_034658755.1 Thermodesulfobacteriota bacterium
AGGAGAGAACCCATGAGTACGAGTTCAAAAGAATCAATTAAAATGAAGGTCTTTCCCAAGGGACAGATCGTCATTCCCATCGCTTTAAGAAAAAAATATCATATCGAGATCGGTGATCACCTTGATGTAATTTCCTCGCAAGATGGAATTTTGTTGAAACCTGTTCCTAAGGAAAACAAGAAAAACTCTTTGACAAAGCAGCTATTTGGTGTGTTCGGAAATTATGCGCATCAAACATCAAAAATAACTAAAAAGGATATTATCAGGGCAACGGAAACCGAATTTGTTAAAGGGTGGTCGAAATGATCTCACTATTGGACACAAACGTTATCATTCGATTTTTAACGGCTGATGAAAGTCCAAAATACAAAACACTATATTCCTTTTTTCAGTCTTTGGAACAAGGGCAAATGCGGGTTGAACTAAAACTGATTGTTCTGTTCCAGGTTATATTTGTTTTGAAGAGTTTCTACAGGGTTCCAAAAAAACGAATTGTTGATGGTATGAAAAACATTCTCAAGTTCAGGGGAATTCATATTAAAGAAAAGAAAGTTGTGCTACGGACATTGGAACTATGGCTTAATAATAATGTAGAGATTGTCGATTGCTACCTGATCGCATGTTTAGAAGGCGATACCCAAAATCTTCTGTATAGCTACGATCGTGATTTTGACAAATTCAAAATCAATCGCAAAGAACCTTAATGACTTAAACCGTCAATTTGCTCATATGAAAACCCTAACGTTGCAAAAGTCGAGGGTACCGCCCCGGAGAAATAGGCTTCGCATTTCACAGGGCAGGCAGGTTCAAGGCGTCAAGAGTGCAGCTGTGCTCATCTACCGCAAGGCCTTGATAACGCAGGAGATGCGGTGTCATCGGCTTTCCTGACTTGTTGGGTCGTAGCTGAAAGCGAAGCCCAAAAGGTAAACAACATAGCAAAAAAGGAAATTAATGGACGATTTCAATATCGATGAGGGTGAAGCCGAAGCCTTGCTGCTTGCCATTCAGACAGGTGCTAAATGCATTGCTACAAACGATAGAAATGCCATCAGGGCTGCCAAGCTTTTAAAGATTGATTTCGTTACCGCAATCGGTTTTTTAATAAGGGCACATGAAAAAGAGCTTGTTGACAGGGATGAAGCCCTAACAAAGTTGCAAAGTCTCCAAGTTATCGGTAGGTATAGCCATGCTATACTTGAAGATGCAAAGATCAGGATTGAAGGAGGTGAATAAAAATGGCCGGAAAAACTCTCAGCATACGTATTAATGATGATTACTTTAAGTTTCTTTTGTCCCTTGCAAAGGAAGAACGTACTGATGTGTCAAAAAAGGTCAGAGAGCTTGTTGATCTCGGTAGGGTCATGATAGCCATCGAAAAATATAAAAATTCCGAGGCATCATTAGAAAAGGCTTCAAAAATAGCCGGGGTTTCCATATCAAAGATGTTGGATATATTCAGTGAATATGGTGTTCGCGCAAACTTGGAATATGAAGACTACTTAAAAGGACTTAAAACTCTAAGAAAGATTTGGTAGTGATCTTTCCCTGATTTGGTGAACATATAACCTTTTACCTATAACCGCAAAGCGCCTGCCCTCTGCCTCCTCGCTTCCCACCTTCCCCGCCCCGCCTGCCCCGCCTGCCCAGTGAAATTCATGTCAATGAGGAGCGAAGCGAATTTAACCGGGGTAGGTCCGGGAGATCGTACTGGGGTTAAATCTTTTTGGCTTTTATTTAACTGGGATGGAATGCATTTGCAATTTACTATTCCATCGGGGTGAAATCTGTCCGTTCCATTTAACCGGGATGAAACCTATTTATTCTGTTTAACCGGGACGGATTTAACCGGGGACCTCTGGTTTCTTAATCTGCGTTAATCTACGAAATCTGCGGACTAAGGGTCAAACGTAAACTTGACCCCAGACCTATTGATTTATTTCGTTTATTAAAAATGCACACTTTATGCTTGACAGAAGGATTATAGGATGTCCCCAAGATTCCCTCGTCCCCAAGATTTCCTATCGCTTTTTTTGTATTGACAAATAACTTTGAAAAAGTAATACTATAAGTAATATTTTTAGGAGGTGTTTATCATGCCGAGAGTCACTCAAAAAGGGCAGGTAACCATTCCCCGTGATATCCGTTTGCTTTTGGGGATAAAAACCGGTGATGAAATTGTTTTCGAGCTGGATAAGGGCAAAGCTGTTCTTAAAAAAAAGAGCGCCTCAATTCATAACTTTAAAAAGTATTTAGGCTTTCTTTCCCATCTTAAAGGGAAAAAAACGGACGATGTTATCGATGAGTTGCGGGGAACGGATCATGATCATAGCCATTGATACCAATATCCTTTTGGACATCTTGATTCCCAACGCAGCACACGCCCAATCTTCTTTAAACTCCCTGATGAGCATAAATTCTGATGACGAGCTCATTATTTGTGAAGTGGTTTTTGCTGAATTGGGCTCTCAGTTTCTGTCTTTCCAGGACCTTAATATCTTCCTGCGCGATACGGGAATCAGACGGGTTCCCTCGAATGAGGCGTCGCTGTATGAAGCGAGCGCTGCCTGGAAAAAATATTCTGATCGAAAAAAGAAAATGGTAATCTGCCCTGCTTGTGGTCATCATCAACAATTGAGATGTCTGTCCTGTAAAGAGAATATTCCATATCGTCAGCACATCCTGGCGGATTTTCTCATTGGCGCTCATGCAATAACACAAGCAGATAGAATTATAACAAGAGACAGGGGCTTCTACCGAACATATTTTCGCGGCCTAAATATCGTGACCCCTTAACCCCTTCTAACTTATCCGACTTCTGACTTCTGATTCCTCGCCCTTAGCCCCATGCTCTTTGCTCTATTCCCTATACCTCCTCGCCTCCAACCTCCAACCGCAAAGCGCCTTCCCTCTGTTTATCCCGCCTCTGAACCTTTAGCCCGTAAAATTCACGATAGTGAC